>CACHOW010000005.1 GCA_902581695.1 uncultured Pelagibacteraceae bacterium
AGGCAGGTTTCTTATTCTTGGAAAAGAATATTTTTTTGGAATAACTGTTAATGTATGGTCTTGACCAATTTTTAAGTCTTTAATTTTTGAGGATAAGCTTCGGTCAGTAAATGACTTTGGCATTTTCCACAATAAGTCAAAAATATTATTTATTCTTTTTTTTCTTAATAAACTTGTGGTTTTATTACCTACACCCTTAAGAACTGATAAATCAGACAATAGATATTCATAATTACTTTTATTATTCATTAACAACTAATATATTCGAATAATGGATTTCGATATAGAGTATTTAAAAAAAAAAATTATCTACCGATCTAATTATCGCGGAACAAAAGAAATGGATAAACTTCTAGGAGCTTTTACAAATAAATATATTAATCAATTAAATAATGAGGATTTGATAGATTTACAGAAACTTTTAGATATAGAAGATGAAGATCTTTACAATTTTTATAAAGGATTAAACACAAATAAAGAATTTAAAAAAAATAATGTTAATCTATTATTTAAAAATTTTAAATATAAAACAAAATAAAATAATAGATAAATTAAGTTTCACTTTAACTAACGACCAAATTAAATCATTAAAAGAAATTAATAAAGATTTGTGCTCATCAACAAAAATGTTTAGACTTTTACAAGGAGATGTTGGTAGTGGAAAAACTATAGTTGCCCTATTGGCAGCCCTAAATACAGTTAATTCAGGATTTCAAGTTGCCTTCATGGCTCCAACTGAAATTTTAGCTAGACAACATTTTAATTTAGCAAAGAAAATATTTGATAAAAACGTGATCATTAATTTAATTTCAGGAAAATCAGATTATAAAGAAAAAAAAGATATACTTGGTAAATTATCATTACACAAAATTGATATAATTTTTGGTACTCATGCTATTTTTCAAAAAAAAGTGACATTTGAAAAACTTGGATTAATCATTATAGATGAACAACATAAATTTGGTGTTAACCAAAGAAAAAAGTTATCTGATAAAGGTGGAGATAATTGTGATATTCTTCTAATGACAGCGACGCCAATTCCTAGAACTCTCACAATGACTATTTTTGGAGATATGGATATATCAATTATAAAAGAAAAACCTAAATCTAGAAAATCTATTAAAACTTACAGCAAACTAGAAAGTAAAATTGGTGATATAATTAAATTTATTAAAAAAGAGATTCAATTAGGTAATCAAATTTTTTGGGTCTGTCCTTTAATAGAAGAATCTAAGAAAATAGACCACAGTTCAGCAATCAAAAAATTTGAATTTCTTAAAAAAATTTTTCCAAATCAGGTCTGCCTTCTCCATGGTAAAACCGATATCGATCAAAAAGAAAATATCCTAAATGATTTTTTAAATAATAAATTTAAGATTTTAGTTTCTACAACTATCATTGAAGTTGGTATAGATTTCCCTAATGCCAATGTGATAATAATCGAGAACGCAAATAAATTTGGATTATCTCAATTACACCAGCTTAGAGGTCGCGTTGGTAGAGGAAATAAGGAGTCCTCTTGCATATTAATGTTTAAATCAAGTTTAAGTGAAAATGCAAAAAAAAGAATAAATATATTAAAAAAAACAAATGATGGGTTTGTTATTTCTGAGGAAGATATGAGTATAAGAGGGTTTGGTGATATCCTGGGATTTAAACAAAGTGGTATCAAAAATTTTAAATTAGCTGACCCTATTCAAAATAAAGATCTGTTTCTATTAGCCGAAAAAGAAATACGTAGAATAGAAAACTCTAATGAAGATATTGGCAAGTTTAAACCTTTAATAAAATTATATGACAGGGCTGATATAATCAATGATATAGTCTAATTTTTATTAGTTGAGGTACCAGCAGAAACAATAAACTTAGAAGCTTCTTCAAAAGACATATCCAAATAAATTACCTCACTAATCGGGAACATTAATAAAAAACCACTGGTAGGATTGGGTGTAGTTGGTACAAATACATTAATTAATTTTTGATTTGTTTTTTCAGCCATCTCACCTTTGTTTTCTTTTGTAGCAAAACCAACTGCCCAAACACCTTTTCTTGGATATTCAATTAAGACAACACTTTTTTTATCATTTTTGCTATTAGAAAAAGACTCTGTCATTTGCAGTATTGCGGAGTATATCGTTCTTAAAAAAGGAATCTTTTTAAACAAATCATCAATTAGTTTTAAAATTTTTTTTCCTAAAAAAGATAAAGATAATCCACCAACTAATGTAATAATTATAATAGATATTAAAATTTCAAGGCCTGGAATAGCATAAGGTAAATAATTATTTGGATTTATATTTTCTGGAATAATATCTGATGAGATACTAATAAAAAATTTAGTTAAATATAGGGTAATTCCAATAGGAATCAGAACAACAATACCTGTGATAAAGTAATTTCTTAAAATGAGGGTAATAGATCTTTTTTTTTTATTTTCTGACATAATTTAACTGAAACTTGAGTAGATTACGAACGAAATAGCCACTATGAAAAGCAATAATAATATTTTATTATTTAGATTCATTAACTATTATAATATCAATGTTATTGTAAAATGAATAGAAGAAAATTTTTATCTTATGTTGGATGTAGCTGTGGTGGATTGTTTTTAAATTCTTGTTCTACAGCACCTATCACAGAAAGAAAACAGCTTAAAATTATACCTGAGGCAAAATTAAATGCTCAAGCAGCACAAATATACGAAAAGGTTAAGAAAAAAGAGAAACTAAGCAAGGATACAAAAACTCTCAATTTGATAAAAAATATTGGAAAAAAAATGGAAGATTCGATAAGTGAATATTTTTATAAATCAAAGCTAAATGATCCAACTATAAATTTTGATTGGGAGTATATATTGATTGAAAATAAGAATGTAAGAAATGCTTGGTGCATGCCTGGAGGTAAAATTGCAGTTTATACAGGGATTCTTGATGTTACTAAAAATACAAATGGCTTAGCAGCAGTTATGGGACATGAAATAGCTCATGCAGTAGCAAAGCATTCAGTCGAACGAGCTAGTAGAGGTGCAATTCTTAATACAGGTACTCAGTTGATAGATATTTTTACAGGAGGAAAGTTGTCTCAAGTAAATAGAGCAACAGGTATGAATACTATAGGTTTGCTATCTCAGCTTGGAATAATGAATCCATTTACTAGAAAACAAGAAAGTGAAGCAGATTATTTGGGTATGATTTTTTCATCTCTTTCAGGATACGATATTAGAGAAACTAAAAAAATTTGGGAAAGAATGAAAGAATTTAATAAAGGTAAGGCCACACCTGAATTTATGAGTACTCATCCTTCTGCAGATAATAGGATAAAAAAGATTAATGAGTGGACAAACGAAATAATATTAGAATATCCTCCAATAAATATATCCTGAATAAATGGTGAGCCCTGATGGACTCGAACCATCGACCCATTCCTTAAAAGGGAATTGCTCTACCAACTGAGCTAAGGGCCCATAAATTAAAAGGATTCTGATGTTATATACAGATATATTTATATATTTCAAATGACATTTTTGACAAATTTTTTGAAAAATTTACAACTTATCTATATATTTATCATGAAATTTGTCAAAGGTACCATTTTGAATATTAATTCGAATTGATTTCATTAATTCTTGATAAAAATTTATATTATGAAGTGTAAGTATCATCGATGCAAGAATCTCATTGGTATTAAATAGATGATTTAGATAATTCAAAGAATATTTATTTAAATCAAACTTATCACAATTTTTATCTAATGGAGAGTTATCATTCTGATATTTATTATTTTTAACATTAATTCTTCCATTCCATGTAAAAGCTAGGCCAGTTCTTCCAGATCTGGTTGGTAAAACACAATCAAACATATCAATGCCTCTTTTAACAGCACCCAAAATATCCGAAGGTGTTCCTACACCCATTAGATATCTAGGTTTTGACTTAGGAAGATCCTCTTTGATGCCATCCAGAACTTTAAACATTTCTTCCTGAGTTTCACCGACAGCTAATCCTCCAAGTGCATAACCATCAAAATCTATTTCTATTAAACCTTTTAAAGATTTAAGCCTCAGATCTTGAAACAAACCTCCTTGTACAATTCCAAATAATCCCTTGTGGGAATTTTTTCCGAAAGAAAGTTTTGATCTTTTTGCCCAATAAAGTGACAGTTTCATGGACTCATTAATTAAATCATAATCATCACTTCTTTTTGGGCATTCATCCATAATCATCACTATATCTGAATTTAAACCTAACTGTATTTTGATACTTTCTTCTGGACTCAAATAAAATTTTTTTCCATCAACATGTGAGCTAAAAATTGCACCTTTTTCTTTATCAATTTTAGTTAATTTTGATAAAGACATAACTTGAAAACCTCCTGAGTCTGTAAGAATTGGAAGATCACAGTTCATAAATTTATGTAAACCTCCAGCAGCTTTAATACGTTCTACTCCTGGTCTGATCATCAAATGATAAGTATTAGAAAGTATTATTTGAGAGCCTGTATCTTTAATATCTTTAATTGTACAAGCCTTAACGGTTGCCTGTGTACCAACTGGCATAAATGCTGGAGTACAAATATCACCTCTATGTGTTTCAATTAAACCAGATCTTGCAAATTTATCTTTGGATAAAACTTTAAAGGCAAAGTTTTTTAATGCCATTAATAGTTATAAAGATTTAAAGCTGATTATTTTATCAGGATCTGAAACTGAACCATTGTTATTTTCATCACCTCTTTTAATTTTATCAACAAACTCCATTCCTTCAACAACTTTACCAAAAACAGTATATTGTCTATCTAAAAAAGGAGCTGCTTTAAAACAAATAAAAAATTGGCTATTTGCACTATTAGGATCCGATGAACGAGCCATGGATAGTGTTCCCCTGTCATGAGGCAAACTATTAAATTCTTCTTTTAAGTTAGGTAAATCTGATCCACCCATACCTGCTCTTTTTAGATCAAAACTATCCGAATTTGAATTACCAAATTGAACATCTCCTGTTTGAGCCATAAATCCATCTATCACTCTATGAAAAACTACATTATCATATTTACCTGAGTCAGCTAATTCTTTAATTCTCTTTACATGATTTGGCGCTACATCTGAAAATAATTCTATTTTAACATCGCCATCTTTTAATTTTAAAATCATAATGTTCTCCTCTGCTATTGATTGGTTGGTTAATAATAAGAAAAAAAAAATTAATTTAATTAAAAATCTATTCATATTTTCTTTTTAAAGATTTAATAGTACTTTTTGTAGTAAACTTTTTGACATTACCCTTGAGTTTAACTATTTCTTTTACAAATTTTGAGGAAATTATTTGATTTTCAACATCTGACATCAAAAAAATTGTCTCTATTTTATTATCTAATTTTCGATTCATACCTGCTAATTGAAACTCATACTCAAAATCCGAAACAGCTCTTAGCCCTCTTAGTATAATATTAGATTTATATTTCTTACATAAATCCGTTGTCAAAGATGAGAATGATATAACAATTATTTTTTTTCTATTTAATTTAAGGTCAGAGAACAGAGCTTTTCGAACAATTTCTATTCTTTCTAAAGGATCAAAAAGATAATTTTTATTTTCACTATCAGAAACTGCAACAATAACTTTATCAAAAAGTTTTAATGACTTTTTAATCACATCAATGTGTCCAAATGTTATTGGATCAAATGTACCAGGATAAATAACAACTTTCGGCATTATATTAAATTATCCTCAATCTTAATTGATGAAACAACTTTTTCATCTCCTGAAAGTTTTATAATTCTTACTCCTTGAGTGTTTCTTCCAGCTGATCTTATTTCTTTGACAGCTACTCTAATTACTCTTCCTTTATTGGTGGATATCATGATTTCATCACCATCAAAAACAGGAAAAGATGAAGCTATGCTTCCATTTCTTGGAGAATTTATAATGCCAATTATCCCCTTCCCCCCTCTATTAGTAACTCTATAGTCCTTATGAGAAGTTTTTTTACCAAAACCATTTTCAGTAATTGATAAAATATATTTTTCTGTAGCTTTTATTTCAGATTTTTTATCTTTACCATTTTTTAAACTTTTCTTAATTTTGTCATTGTCGATAATTGACAAAGATACAATTTGATCATTTGGTGCTAATTCTATACCTTTTATTCCCTTGGATGATCTACCTTTAAAAATTCTTAATTTTTTAGACTCAAATCTTATACATTTTCCAAATTTAGTACTTAAAATAATATCTTGATCATCTTTACAAATTTTTACACCAACTATCTTATCATTATTATCTAATTTCATAGCTATTTTACCAGAGGCATTAATCGATGAAAAATCTTCAAGACTATTCTTTCTAATTTTACCTTGCGAAGTAGCAAAAACAATTTGATAGTCTTTCACGCTACTATCATCATCTGGAAAAGGCATTATAGAACTTATGGATTGATGGTTTTTAAGAGGTAATATGTTAAACAAAGATTTACCTTTAGATGATGCTGAACCTTCAGGTATTTTCCACGCTTTAACTCGATAGACTAAACCTTCTGTAGAGAAAAAAAGCATTGAAGTGTGAGTATTTACAGAAAGAGTTTGAATAACTGAATCTTCATTTCTCGTTGTAATTCCAGTTTTGCCTTTACCACCTCTTTTCTGTATTTTAAGATTATTTAAAGATCCTCTTTTAATATAGCCCTGTAGAGTGACAGTTACTATAACTGATTGTTTTTGTATTGTTTCTTCAATATCATAATTAAGGACTGCATCTATTATCTTAGTTCTTCTCGGTATTGAATATTTTTCTTTAATATTTTCTAATTCTTCACTAATCACTTTTTGTAATGCTTTTTTTGATGAAATTATTTTTTTAAAGTTAATAATTAGCTCAGCTAATTTTTTTATTTCTATTTCGATTTCATTAATTCCTAAAGCAGTTAATTTTTGTAATCTAAGTTCTAAAATAGCATTTACTTGTAAATCTGTTAATGAATAAAAACCTTTTTTTTTATTTTTATCTTCTATTAATGAGATTAGTTTTTGTGATTTATTAATCTTCCAATTTGTTTTTTGAATTAATTTTTTAGCATCATCAGGAGTCTTAGATCCTCTAATAATTTTAATAACTTTATCTAAATTTTCAACTGACACAGAAAGTCCAATCAAAATGTGTGCTCTTTCTTCTGCTTTTTGTAAATCAAATTTTGTTTTTTTAATTACTACATCTTCTCTAAAACTTAAAAAACTAGATAGAAAATCTTTGAGATTGCAAGTCTCTGGTTTACCATCAACTATAGCAAGTGTATTAAAACCAAATGAACTTTCAATCTGAGTATTTTTGTATAATTGCCTTTTAACTGTTTCAGGCTCAACACCATTCCTTAAATCAATTGATACTCTAATCCCTTCTCTATTAGACTCATCTCTTATATCTTTGATCCCTTCAATTTTTTTTTCTCTCACTAATTGTGCTATTCTTTCATTTAAAACTGACTTGTTTACTTGATAAGGAATTGAGGTTATTACGAGTCTTTCTCTACCATTTTTCAAACTTTCTATTGAAATTTCTCCCCTAATTTTAAATGATCCTCTACCTTTGTTGTAACCTTGTTTGATTATATCTTTTCCTATTATTACTCCTCCTGTTGGAAAATCTGGACCAGGAATATGTTTCATAAGATCTTTAATCTTAATATCTTTGTTTTCTATTAAAGCTAAGGTTCCATTGATAACCTCACCTAAATTATGTGGAGGTATACTTGTAGCCATTCCTACAGCTATACCACCAGCTCCATTTACTAATAAATTTGGAAATTGTGCAGGTAAAACAGTTGGTTCTTTTTCAGTCTCATCATAATTATTTTTAAAAGTAATAGTATTTTTATCAATATCATCAATTAAAAATTGAGAAACTTTTGATAATCGTGTTTCAGTGTACCTCATAGCTGCTGCAGGATCACCATCTATTGATCCAAAATTACCTTGTCCTTCTACTAATGGAAGACTCATTGAAAAATCTTGAACCATTCGAACTAAGGCATCATAAACTGATTGATCACCATGTGGATGGTATTTACCAATTACATCTCCAACTATTCTTGCAGATTTTCTAAATTGTTTGGACCAATCATAACCACCCTTATGCATTGCGAATAGAATTCTTCTGTGAACAGGCTTAAGCCCGTCTCTTATGTCAGGCAATGCCCTACTTACTATCACACTCATTGCGTAAGAAAGGTAAGACGAGCTCATCTCGTCATGCATCGATATTAGTTTTATATTTTGATCCTTAGGAACTAATGATTTTTCCATAAACTTTAAAAGGGAATGTCATCATCCATATCATTTGATATTTGTGACATTTCTTCAGTGTTATTAGAAGACTGTGAATTATCATTAGCAATTCCACTTCCAGAATTACCACCACCTAGCATTGTTAAAGATGAATTATATCCTTGAATAACTATTTCTGTAGAATATTTATCCTGACCAGATTGTTCGTCTTTCCATTTTCTAGTAGTTATTTGTCCTTCAACATATATTTGAGCGCCTTTTTTTAAATATTGTTGAACAACGTTTACCAGTCCTTCATTAAATACAACTATACGGTGCCATTCAGTTTTTTCTTTTTTTTCACCGCTATTTTTATCTTTCCAAGATTGACTTGTGGCCAAACTAAGCCTAGCTACACTTTTACCATTTACCATTTGTTTAATCTCAGGGTCTGCGCCCAAACGACCAATTAAAAGTACTTTATTTAAACTTCCAGCCATAATATTTTAATATTTGTTATTTTTATTAATTAGAATTATATCACAATTTACTCTGAATATTAATTTTATTAAGTCAAAGCAACAAAAATTATGATTAAAAAGATAGTTATTAAGGGAGCTAAAGAACATAATTTGAAGAATATTTCTTTAGAAATACCTAAAGATAAATTTGTTGTAATAACTGGCTTATCTGGTTCAGGAAAATCTTCTCTTGCATTTGATACAGTTTATGCTGAAGGGCAAAGAAGATATGTAGAGAGCTTGTCAGCATATGCTAGACAGTTTTTAGACAAAATGAAAAAACCTAATGTTGATTTAATTGAGGGCTTAAGTCCTGCTATATCGATAGAACAAAAAAATACGTCTAAAAATCCTAGATCAACCGTCGCTACTGTAACAGAAATCTATGATTACATGAGAGTTTTGTACGCTAGAGCAGGAATACCCTACTCACCATTCACTGGCAAACCAATAGAATCTCAAACGGTTTCTCAAATAGTAGATAAAATTAAAGGATTACCAAAAAAATCAACTATTTATCTTTATGCTCCTGTTGTTAGAGGTCGTAAAGGTGAATACAGAAAAGAAATTTTAGGTTTTAAAAAAAGAGGATTTAGAAAAATAAAAATCGATAACGTTTTGTACGATATAGAAAAAGCTCCTGAATTAAATAAAAAAATTAAGCATGATATATCCATTCTAGTTGATAGAATTGTATTAAATACATCTTTAGGAAATAGATTGGCAGAGGCAATTGAAACATCAATAAATTTAGCTAATGGCCTATTATTTGTTGAATACGAAGATGAAACGTTGCCTAAAAAGTTTAGAAAATTAGAAAAACTAATATTTTCTACGAAGTTTGCTTGTCCTGAGAGTGGTTTTACAATTGAAGAAATAGAACCAAGATTGTTCTCTTTCAACAGTCCTTTTGGTGCATGTGAAGAATGTGAAGGTATTGGCATTAAGTTGAATGTTGACCCCAATTTAGTAATTCCAAATGAGAAAAAAAGTATTGCCAACGGCGCTATAGAACCATGGGCAAAAACTACAACTTTATATTATGCCCAAACACTAACCTCATTATCAAAACACTATGGTTTTTCAATGGATGATAAGTGGTCGAAACTGTCAAAAAAGATTAAGGATATAATTCTTTATGGTTCAGATGATGAGGAAATAAAATTTTCATATGACGATGGTTATGAGAAATATTCTCATAAAAAAACATTTGAAGGTGTTATTAATAATTTAGAAAGAAGATATCTTGAGACTGATAGTGACTGGAAGCGAGAAGAAATTTCACAATATCAATCAGATACAAAATGTGAGAGATGCAATGGCCACAGACTCAAAGATGAAGCACTTTGTGTAAAAATAGATGGCTTACATATTAGTGAAGTTACTGAAAAGTCCATTTCAGATGCAGCTAAATGGTTTGAAAATCTTAAAAATAATTTAGATAAGCGACAAATAAAAATAGCTGAACACATTTTAAAAGAAATAAATGAAAGATTAACATTTTTATTAAATGTAGGTTTAGATTATTTAACACTTTCGAGGGAGTCTGGAACCCTTTCAGGAGGTGAGGCCCAGAGAATTAGATTGGCATCACAAATAGGTTCAGGCTTAACTGGTGTATTATATGTTCTTGATGAACCCTCAATAGGTTTACATCAGAAAGATAATGTTAAACTTATTAATGCTTTAAAAAGATTGAGAGATTTAGGTAATACAGTAATTGTAGTTGAACATGATACTGAAACTATGGAAAATGCAGATCACATAATTGATCTTGGTCCTGAAGCTGGTAACAATGGTGGTGAAATTGTAGCACAAGGTTCTTTTAAAGACATTAGTCAAAACAAGGATAGCATTACCGGAAAGTATCTCTCAAATAAGTTAAAAATTAATATTCCTCAAAAAAGACGTTTAGCAAAAAACGGTAGATTTTTAGAAATTACAGGAGCTACAGGGAACAATTTAGATAATGTTAATTTAAAGATACCTTTAGGTAGTTTAACTTGTGTTACAGGTGTATCTGGTAGTGGCAAATCTACTCTTGTATTACAAACTTTGTATAATGCTCTTAATTTAACTTTGAATAACAATAAATCTAGAAAAATTCCAAAACCGTTTAAAGGTTTTAAGGGAACTGAATTAATTGATAAGATAATCGATATAGATCAGTCACCAATCGGAAGAACTCCAAGATCTAATCCAGCAACTTATACTGGAGCTTTCGGTCCAATTAGAGATTGGTTCACTGGATTACCAGAGTCAAAAACAAGGGGATATAAGCCAGGAAGATTTTCGTTTAATGTTAGAGGAGGTAGATGTGAGGCTTGTGAGGGAGATGGTGTGATTACATATGAAATGCACTTTCTGCCTGACGTATATATTCAATGTGATGAATGCAAGGGAACTCGATATAATCGTGAAACCCTCGAAATTAAATTTAAAGATAAAAGTATTGCTGATGTTCTTAATATGACCGTAGACGAAGGTTGTGAGTACTTTGAAAATATCTCCAATATAAAGACTAAATTGTTAACACTAAAAAAAGTTGGTCTGGGTTACATAAAAATAGGTCAACAAGCAACAACTCTCTCTGGGGGTGAGGCTCAAAGAATTAAATTAGCAAAAGAATTATCTAAAAGATCAACAGGTAGGACAATGTATATATTAGATGAGCCAACTACTGGATTACATCAACATGACATAAAGAAATTACTCGAGATTCTTCATACATTTGTTGCTTTGGGCAATACTGTCGTAGTTATAGAGCATAATTTGGATGTAATTAAAACTGCAGATTATATTGTAGATATGGGTCCAGAGGGAGGCGTAAAAGGTGGAAAAATTATTGCTGAAGGAAAACCAGAGGAAATTTGCAAGATTAATGAGAGTTATACAGGAAAGTTTTTAAAACCACTTTTGAACTAAATTTATATTGTTATGTTTAATCTAATTAGTATATAATTAAGATATGAGTAATTTACTTTCATCTTTATCAAAAACAATCCATGTTTCAGCAATAATAGCTATTTTGTTATTTGTTGGCATGTTCTTTCAAAATGAAGGTTTTGCTTTCGATAGAATTTTTTGGAGCTGGGTAGCAAGATATACACATGTTATAGTTGGAATAATGTGGATTGGATTACTTTGGTATTTTAACTTTGTTCAAATTCCAAATATGGCAAAAATTCCAGATGAACAAAAACCTGCAATAGGAAAAGTAATAGCTCCAGCGGCACTTTTTTATTTTAGATGGGCTGCAGCTTTTACAGTTTTATCAGGTTTAATACTTGCGGGACTTAATGGATATTTACACGATGCAATGACTTTAAGCATTGGGTCGGGTATACCAAAACATACTGCTATAGGAATAGGTATGTGGCTTGGCTTGGTAATGGCTTTTAATGTATGGTTTGTTATTTGGCCAAATCAAAAGAGAGCATTAGGAATAGTTGAATGTGATCCAGAATTGAAGGCTAAATCAGCTAAAACTGCAATGTTGTTTTCTAGGACGAACACATTACTTTCTTTACCAATGTTGCTTACAATGGTAGCAGCACAGAATTTATATTAATTTTTATCGTCTTCTTTTAAAATAGTTTTCTGAGAAACCTTAAGTCTTACTAATACTGTGTTTGCGATATAAATAGAGGAATATGTTCCAAAAAGAACACCAAAAATCATTGCTAAAGAAAAGCCTTTTAATATTTCGCCCCCAAAGAAAAATATAGATAATAAAGCTAACAAAGTTGTTATTGATGTTATTAACGTTCTAGACAATGTTTCGTTAATAGAAATATTTGTTAACTCAAAAATTTTAATATCAGAATGTTTTCTTAAATTTTCTCTAACTCTATCAAATATAACTACAGTATCATTCATTGAATAACCAACAATTGTTAACACAGCAGCAATAATTGAAAGATTTATTTCGAGACCAAGTAAAGAAAATAATCCTAAAGTAACTATAACATCATGAAACAAAGCTAATATAGCCCCAAGACTAAATTGCCATTCAAATCTTATCCAAATATAGATAAGCATTAATATTAGAGCAACTGTTATTGCTATGACTCCAGATCTTAATAATTCGGCACTTACTTTTGGACCAACATTTTCTACTCTTCTAAAATTAAAGTTATTTCCAAAAGATTTATCTAGGTTTGATTTAATTTCTTCTATTACATTTTTATTGTTGCTATTTTCAAATTTTATCAAAAAATCTGTTTGATTACCAAAGTTTTTAACCGAAACATCACCTAGGTTCATTTGATTTAGATTGTCCCTCAATGATGAAACATTAATCTTACTATCTGTTGATCTTAGTTCAATCAGAGTTCCTCCTTTAAAATCAATTCCAAAATTCAAACCTTTGAAAACTAAAAAAAATAATGAAATAACAACTAATGAAATTGATAAAATGTTAAATTGATTATAATATTTATTAAAAGGAATCATCTAAATTAGGCCCTCTTTATCTTTATTTTTTGAGACATACAAAACAGTTAATAATCTAGCTATAAAATATACAGAAAAAAGAGTGGTAAAAATTCCGACTCCTAGGGTTAAAGAGAAACCTTTTATTGGACCTGAGCCCATGAAAAATAGAATTATTGCAGCTAACAAGGTTGTTATATTTGCATCAAGGATTGCTGTTCTTGATTTTGTATATCCACTATCGAAAGCTATTAAATTATTCTTTTCATTTTTTAATTCCTCTTTAATTCTCTCAAAAATTAGAACATTAGCATCAACTGCCATACCAACTGTTAAAATTATTCCAGCAATTCCAGGTAAAGTTAAAGTTGCTTCAAAAATTGTTAAAACACCAATCAATAGAAATAAGTTTATAATTAATGCCACATTAGTGATAAGCCCAAATATTCTATATTTTAGAAAAATAAATAAGATGACAAGTAAAAATCCAATTATCAAAGCGATCATTCCTGCATTAATTGAGTCTTGACCTAAATCCGGACCAACTGTTCTCTCCTCAATTATATTTAAGGGTGCCGGTAATGCTCCAGATCTCAACAACAGAGCTAAATCAGTAGCAGACTGAAATGTAAAGCCACCACTTATTTGACCTGAGCCACTTGCTATTGTGTCTCTTATAACCGGTGCACTTATAATTTTTCCATCTAAAACTATTGCTAATTGTTTGCCTATACCAGTAGATGTAGCTTTTCCAAATCTTTTAGCACCTACTCTATCAAGCGTAAAAGAAACAACTGTTTCGTTATTTTCAGTGTCCATTCTTGGTTGTGCATCTAGAAGATTATCACCACTTAAAACTATTCTTTTGCTTACTATTGCTTCATCTGGACTATCTTCATATTTTAATTTTTCAGCCCCAAAGGAGTCTTCATTATTATTTGTAACAAATCTGAAAGTTAAATTCGCCGTTTTACCAAGTAAAGATTTAATTCTCATAGGATCATCTAATCCTGGTAGCTCAACTAAAATTCTATCATTACCACGTTTAAGGATGTTAGGTTCATTTGTACCTATCTCATCAATTCTTCTTCTTACAATTTCCAAAGCTTGATCTTGAGATGATGTTTTAATTTCAATTATTCCTTGTCTTGAATAATTAACTATAAATAAATTATTATCTTCGATAATATCTAGTTGATGTGATTTAAATCTGGGATAATACGGATTTATATCACTTTCTTCATCAGTAAAAGCCTCTAATATTGTATCCTTAAATTTGTTATCTACAGAAAATGATAATTTTTGATTTGTAAGTTTAATATTATTAATTCTAATGTTTTTTTCTTTAAAGTAATTTCTTAGGGTAATTGATAAATTCTGAAGCTTCTGCTCAATGACAGGTGTATTATCAATTTCCAATAATAAATAAGATCCACCTTGTAAATCTAAGCCAAGATTTATTCTTTTATTCAATAATTTATTGCTTGAGTCTAAAAGATTTGAGGAGGCTAATAAGATGAATACTAATGATATTAATGAAACAAAAATTATTCTTAATTTTGAAAAGTATAACACTTTATCTGGGCAAAATTTATTTCTTAACTTCTTGAGAATTCATCAAACTTTGAATGCCAGTTCCTCTAATTACTTCAACTGTAACATTGTCAGCAATTTCTACTTCAACTTTGTCATTGTCTATTACTCTAGAAATTGTTCCAGTAATACCACCAGAGGTTACAACTTTATCCCCTTTTTTTAAACTCTCAACCATTGCCTTGTGTTCTTTTACTTTTTTTTGTTGCGGCCTTATCAAGAAAAAGTAAAAAATTACAAAAATTAGTATTAACGGTATAAATTGACCTATTCCTGCACTTTCCATAAAACTCCTTAATTAAAAATGAATATTTATACTATCTAAAGGGTTAAAACAACTTTAATTGAGTGAAATTTTTTCCAAATTGTTCATATAGGGTCTAAGAATTTTTGGAATAGTTATTGAACCATCCTTTTGTTGATAATTTTCTAATATAGCGATGAGAGTTCTACCAACAGCTAAACCACTTCCATTAAGAGTTCCGGCATAAAGGGTCTCTTGATTTGGATCTTTATATCTAGTTTTCATTCTTACTGATTGAAAAGTTGAACATGATGAACAAGATGAGATTTCCCTAAATTTATCTTCAGAGGGTAACCAAACTTCAATATCATAAGTTTTTTCTGCACTAAAGCCCATATCACCAGAACATAAAATCATTTTTCTATAAGGTAGTTCTAGAAGATCTAAAATTTTGGTAGCACAATTAGTCATTCTTTCTAGTTCTTCTAGACATTTGTTTTGTTCAACAATACTAACCATCTCAACTTTATAAAATTGATGCTGTCTAATCATGCCCCTTGTATCTTTTCCATAACTACCAGCTTCTTTTCTAAAGCAGGGAGTTGATGCTACAAATCTTAAGGGTAAAGACTTTAAGTCAATTATTTTGTCTTTAACTATATTAGTTAAAATTACTTCAGCAGTTGGAATTAAAAATTTTCTATCAGAATCTTTATCTAATTTAACTTCAAACTGGTCATTTTCAAATTTAGGAAGCTGGCCCGTACCAAACATTGAGTTTTCAGAAGCTAATAATGGTGGAGAAATTTCTTTATAACCATTTTGTTGAATATGTGTATCCAACATAAAATTTGAAATAGCTCTCTCTAAATAAGCTAATTTATCCTTAACAAAAACAAATCTGGAACCAGTGGTTTTAGTAGCTAAATCAAAATCAAGCATACCAAGTTTTTCACCTAATTCGTAATGTGACTTTGGTTTAAAATCAAAATTAGGAATTTTACCAAATTTTTTAATTTCGACATTATCTTTCTCATTTTTTCCGATTGGAACATCCTTATGTGGAATATTTGGTATATTTGATAAAATTTTTTCTAGATTCATTTTAATCGTTTTTTGCTGTTCTGATATTTGTTCAATTGAGGATGAAATTTCTTTAGATTTATTAAATAAAGTTTTGTCTTTTGATTTTGAAATATCTTTTTTTTCTTTTTCTAAGGTTTCTTTTTTTTGAATTAATTCTCTGTTTTTTATATCTAAATCTTTTAATTTCTTAAAATCAATTTCCACTGATCTTCCTTCTAGTGCTTTTTTAAAAGCATCAAAATCTTTTCTAATTTCTTTTAAGTTATGCATTAGTGTCTTTTAAATTTTTATTTTCTATAAATTTTACTGAAAATATTGATAATTCATATAAAATTAATAATGGGATAGCTAAACCAATTTGTGTAATTGGGTCGGGTGGTGTTAGTAATGCTGCAGCTGCAAATATAATTACTACAACATATTTTCTTCTTTTTTTCAAAAATTCAGAATCAACTAATCCTATTCTTGCCAACAAACTTAAAACAACAGGTAATTGAAAGCTTATACCAAAAGCAAATATAAGCTTCATTACTAATGAAAGATATTCATTAACTTTTGCCTCTAACTGAATGGGTAAAGTAGTTGATAATCCAGTACTCTCAAAAGATAAAAAAAACTTAATAGCTAAAGGCATAATTAGATAATAAACAAGCATCCCACCTAAAAAAAATAAAATAGGTGTTAAAACTAAATAAGGCAATATTGCAATTTTTTCATGTTTATAGAGACCAGGTGCAATAAACTTCCATATTTGCATCAAAATAAAAGGACATGTTACAAAGAAAGCAGTAAAAAAAGAAACTTTTAAATAAGTTAAAAAAGTTTCTTGAAGTGCAGTAAAAATCAGTCTTCTATCAGAACCATCATCCTTTACAGCTTTAGCAAAAGGTTCAACTAAAAAACCATATAAGTGTTCAGCAAAAAAATAGCAAGCAACAAAGAAGATGGCTAAAAATATAAAACTGTTAATAAGTCTTTTTCTAAGTTCAGCTAAATGACTTATAAAGCCACCTTCTTTTTCATCAGGATTCATCTTTTTTTTCTTCTTTTTTTTCTGTCTGATTATCTTCTATATCAATATTAGAGACTTCATTTTGAATATTGTTGATATATTTTTTAGCAGTTCCAATCATAGAACCTACTTTTTTTAACATCACTGGAAAGTCTTTTGGTCCTAGAACAATAATTGCTATCGCTACTACAATTAAAATCTCAAACCAACCAATAGTAGGCATGTGATTTATTCTTTTTTGTTTGAATCTTGATTTTCGTCAGAAATATTTTTGGTTTCTGAATCTTCAGTTGCGTCTGATGCCATTCCTTTTTTAAAACTTTTAATACCTTTGGCAACATCGCCCATTAAACTAGATATTTTACCTCTTCCAAATAATAAAACGACAAGTATTACAACAATTGCTATTTGCCAAATTCCAATGCTCATACAAAACTTATAACCTTTTTATTAATGATTTAAAAGTGTCTTTTTATTATAAACCTTAAAATGATCTTTCTATTCATTGTCTTTTGGGTCAAGAGTGCTACTTAGCATTTCGTCTATATTTGAATATATATCCTCTTTTTTGTCATCTTGTTTTTCTCTATAAAACTTTCCAGTACCAAAAATAGCATTATCAATATTTGTACTATCAATTAAACCAGCAGCACCTAATTCATCAACAGTTGGCAAATCTGATAACTTCTGAAGATTAAAATGACTTAAAAAATCATCGGTAGTAATGTACTGAATTGGTTTTCCTGGGACATCTTTTCTTCCTCCAGGTTTAACCCAGTTTAGTTCCATTAAAATTTCAAGTGTGTTTGTCCCAAAAGCTACACCTCTAATCTCTTCTATTTCTGCTCTAGTTACTGGTTGGTGATAAACAATAATTGCCAGGGTTTCAATTGCAGCTCTTGATAATTTTTTTTCAATTGTTTTTTCTTGGATCATTAAATTAGATAAATTAGGTGAGGTTCGAAAAGACCATTTTTTAGAAATACAAACAAGATTTATACCTCGGCCTGAATATTCAGATTGTAGTTTTAATAATACTTTTTCAACATCAGTCTTTTTTGAAATTTTATTTTCAATTGTTTCAATATCCAGTGGTTCAGCTGCAGCAAAAATAATAGCTTCGATTTCTTTTTCTAAAGAGGATAATTTTGTCGGAAAATCTATAATATTATCTTTTTTTTTAATTTTTTTTTTTATCATTTATTTTCTCTTACATAAATATCGTCAAACAGGTCTTCTTGTTTAATTTTTAAATTACCTTCTTTGACTAACTCTAAGGAGCCAGCAAATATTCCAGCTTTACCTGTTCGCTTAAAACCACTACCTTTTTTAAAATTTTTTGGGATTAAATCATCTAATTTTTTCCAATCTAATAATTTTCCATAAAATTCTTTTATAGTTTTTATTCCTTCTTCAGCAGTAAAAACGGGCAATTTAGGAATATTCATCGTTTGAAAATCTTTTGTCATAATTATGGTTGAATAAGTTTTAAGTAGATCAAATAAATTGACCTTTAGTTCACTATTATAAATTGGTTTAATGCCTGCTTTCATCCCTCTGGTTCTTATTTCTCTTCCCAATCTTTTTCTTTTCAACATTTGTTCTGATAGTAATCTAATTAATTCTAATTTTTTTAATTGTAATTTTAATTTTTCTGCAACTTCATTAACTTTAAATTCTTCCTCAGGTGATCCAGGTAATAAAAGTTTAGATTTTAAATAAGCTAGCCAAGTAGCCATCAATAAATATTCAGAAGCAATTTCTAAATTCAAATCTTTTTCCTTAGTGATAAAATTATTAAACTGATCAGCAAGTTTTGTAATTGAAATATCTTCTAAATTAACTTTTTGTGCTTTGGCTAAATCTAATAAAACATCTAGAGGACCATTGTAATTATCAATGTCTACTTTAAATAATGCAGAATCATTTTCTATCATTTATTAATATTAACTTAAAATTTTATAAAATTGTGATGTTTTTTTAATTATAAATTTATTAATTAATGGAGAGTTTTTTCCTATAATCTCCATTTCTTTAAAATTCGCATTACAGTGCAATACAATATTACAACCTGAATTAAACGTTTTAATTGTATTTTCTTTAATATTTCCCTTTAGACTTTTCATAGAAAGATCATCAGAAATGATTAAATTTCTGAAGCCTATTTTATTTCTAATTATATCAATTATTTTTTTTGAATGAGTAACAGTATTTTCCTTATCTATATCGTTGAATATAATATGTGCTGTCATAGCAAATAAAGATCTTTTATTTTTAAAAGCTGCAAAATCATTCTTAATTAGATGTTTGAATTTCTTTTTAACTACAGGAGTAAAATAATGGCTATCTACTTTTGCCTGTCCATGACCAGGAATATGTTTAATTACTGTACCAATTCTATTTTCTAGAAAATATTGAATACAATAATCTCCTATTTTAGAGGCTATTTTTGGATTTTTTGAAAATGACCTATCTCCAATAATATTTGAGGCTCCTTTAATTCTTAAATCTAAAACAGGAACTGTATTTATGTTCACCCCAATTGATTTTAGTAAATATGATGTTTTATCAATAAATAACTTATAATAAAATTTAAATTCTCGATAATTCTTGACATATTTATTCCCAAAAAATTCTGATGTTAAATTATCAAAAGAAATAATATTTTTTAATCTATTTACTCGACCACCTTCTTGATCAATTAATATTGGGTAATTATTATCTTTAAAGATTTTTCTAATTGATTTTGTTAAGTTAAGAGATTGATGAATATTATTGATATTTCTAGTAAATAGAATTACCCCCCATGGCTTATATTTTTTAAGGAAATTTCTTTCTTTTATTGAAAGTTTTGTTGACTTAATACCAACAATAAATGATCGACGATTATTCATTGGTCTCTAATAATTTCCAAAAATTAAATTTTTTTTTCTTATTATTTGATTGTTCTACGTATTCTATAATGTTTTTAGTATCATCTTCTAAAACTGGTAACTTTTCAGCATAGGTGTTAATTTTTTCATCAATATTTTTTAAAGATCTATAAGAGTTCTTTTTATTAGCATCAGAAAAATAATATCTGCTGATCAAAAATAAAAAAAGACAAATTATTAAAATGAATATTAAATATCTAATTTCTTTAATCATTACATTTTTTCTGGTACTGACACGCCTACAATATCCATTCCAGATTTGATAACATTTGAGATAGCTTTTAAGAAAACTATTTTATCATCTGAAATTTTTTTCTGATCATTAATAAATCTTTTTTCAGGATTTTCTTTACCAAGATTCCAATACGAATGAAATAATGAAGCTAACTCATATAAATAAGTAGGTATTCTGTGAGGTTCAAGTTTATTGCTTGAAGCATCTATGCATTTAGGCCACTCAGATAATTTTTTTAATATATTTATTTCATCTTCCGTATAATGAAAATTGTATTCTTTAACTTTAATATCTGTCTTCAAATCTTTACCCAAATGTCTAAAAACAGAAGATATTCTTGCATAGCAATATTGAACATAATAAAGAGGATTATCCTTAGATTTTTCAATTACATTATCAAAGTCAAAATCAAGCTCAACGTCACTGCTTCTATTTAGCATTATGAATCTTGTTGCATCTTTTCCTACCTCATCAATTAAATCATCTACAGTAATATAGTCCCCCTTTCTTTTTGACATCTTAAAAGGTTTTTTATCTTTAATTAGTTTTACTAATTGACTAACTTTACAAATTAATTTTCCCTTAGAGTTAGACAAGGCATCAACCGATGAAGAAATTCTTTTTATATAACCCGCATGATCTGCACCTAAAATATTTATTAAATGATCAAATTTTCTATCTAGTTTGTTCTTATGATAGGCTACATCACTAGCAAAATAAGTCCAAGCTCCATCAGATTTTTGTAAGGCTCTATCTTTATCATCACCAAAATCTGATGATCTAAAAAGTAATTGTTCACGTTCTACCCATTTATTCTCATCTTCACCAGCAGGAGCTTTTATTTTACCTTTATAAACAAATTTATTTTTTTGAAGATATTTAATAACTTTTTCAACTTCTTGATTTTTAACTAATTGTTTTTCACTCACAAAATTATCGTGGTTAATTCCAAGACTTTTTAGGTTTTTTTTAATCAATTTTAATGCTTCCTCAATTGAAAGAATTGTTAGTTCTTCTGAAATTTTTTCAAAGTCTTTAAAATCAATTTTTTTATTTGAATTAATTATATTTTGAGCAAAGTCTATTAAATAGTCGCCAGGATATAAATCATCATTTTCTAAAGGAAATGGTTCCTTAAAAACAATTTCTCTTATTCTGTAATAAACCGATTTTGTAAAGTTTATAATTTGATTACCATAATCATTAACGTAATATTCTTTTGTTACTTTATGTTGGTTAAATAGTAAGACGTTAGCAATTACATCACCTAATATTGCACCTCGACAATGGCCAACATGTAAAGGACCTGTAGGGTTAGCTGAAACAAACTCAATCAGATAGTTTTTCTTTTTTTCTTTATCATTGATTCCAAACGTTTTTGAATTTTTAATAATTTCTTTAATAAAATTTGTCCAATATATCGGTTTAAATTTAATGTTAATGAAACCTGGCTTAACTACAGAAATATCCTCAATTAGTTCATCATTTTTTTTAATATGCGTAATTAGAATTTCAGCTAAATCTAAAGGAGATTTGTTATTTATCTTAGATAGAAACATTGCTACGTTAGTTGAAATATCACTATGAAATTTTGAAGGTGGTATCTCAGCTGTTATACCATCTAAATTATCTGGTAATATTAAATTACCATTATTAGATTGATCTAATAATACTTTTTTAATTTTTTCTAAATATTGATCAAAAATATTCATTTAATATTATTGTAAAGTTTAATTGCATATCTATCAGTCATACCAGATATAAAATCGGAAATTGCTCTAAATTTATCTTGTTTTGATTGTTTGTTAAAAATAAATCTCTTTGGATTTTTACTAATTTTATTAAATAATTTTATAATAATTGATTTTCCTTTATTATTTTTAGCTAAAACTTTTTTATTATTATACATTTTAGTTTTTAAAAAATACCTCACTTCGTTTTCAGAATTCTTAATTTTGTCAGAAAAATCAACCATTAAAAAATTTGTCTTATTAATATCTTTGTATGATTTGATATTATTATTCTTTAAGTTGTTTTTTGTATTATTTATTAAATCTTTTATCATTAAGTCTATAGAGTCTCTAATAATTTGATATGTTGCTATTTTATAATTTTGTTTAGTAATTTTTTTCTTATATTTCTTATAAATGTCCTTAAAAAAATTAATTTCAATTAATTCTTCTAATTTAAATAAATTAGCATTTATCCCATCTTGAATATCATGATTATTATAAGCAATATCGTCAGATATAGAGGAAATTTGGGCCTCTAATGAAGGGTAAGTATTGAAGTTAATCATGTTCTTAAAATTTTTAACACCTATTAAATTATTAACTAAATTTAAATCTTCTACAGGACCGTTGTGTTTTAAAAGACCTTCTAAGGTTTCAATTGACAGATTTAAACCATTAAATTTTAAATATTTATTTTCTAAAAACATGACTATTCTTAAAGTTTGTAAATTGTGATCAAAACCACCATAATTTTTCATACATTCATTTAATGCCTCCTCACCAGCGTGCCCAAAAGGTGTATGACCTAAATCATGCGCAAGGCTTAAGGTTTCTGCTAAGTCTTCATTTAAATTAAGATATCGGGCTATAGATCTTGCAATTTGAGCAACTTCCATTGAATGAGTAATTCTTGTCCTAAAATGATCTCCCTCAGTATTCACAAATACTTGGGTCTTGTGCTTTAGTCTTCTAAAAGAAGCGCTATGAATGATACGATCTCTATCTCTTTGAAAAGGTCCTCTATACTTAGACAAAGACTCTTTGTATATTCTGCCTCTGCTTTTAAATAATCCAATCTTTATGTATTTTTTCATCCTTTAAAATAAAATATTAAGTATTATATTAGTAATACCAGTGATCAATTATGATAAAAGAAATTAAATTTACTGATAAAGCGCTAAAACAGATCAATACTCTGTTGTCAAAAAAAGATAAGGGGTCTTTTTTTAGAATCGCTATTAAAGGTGGTGGATGTTCAGGATTTCAATATGAATTTACATTTGATCAATCAAAAGCTGCAGATGATTTAAATTTTGAAAATATTTTAATTGATAAAGCCTCTGCTGATCTTTTAAAAGGATCCGAAGTTGATTATGTTTCGGAATTAATAGGTGAACAATTTAAAATAACTAATCCACAAACTAAATCTTCTTGCGGTTGTGGTGTGTCTTTCTCTCTTTAATGCTCATTTCTTCCTGGAATGTAAATTCCGTGCGAGCTCGTATTGAAAATATCAAAAGTTATCTTTTAAAGTATAAACCAGATATTTTAATGATGCAGGAGATCAAAACTGAAGATGTAAATTTTCCTTATGATGATTTTTCATCTATGGATTATGAAAGTCATGTATTTGGACAAAAAAGTTATAATGGTGTTGCTATTATTTCAAAAGGAAAATTAAACAATATAAGGACAGATTTAATTAAAGATAAATTAAAACAATCTAGAATAATTTCTGCTGAGGTTGAATATAAGAAAAAAGTTGTTCAATTAATTAATATCTATACTCCTAATGGAAATCCAGTTGATACTGAAAAATATGACTACAAAAAAAATTGGATGGATCAATTAATCAAACAATTAAAGTCTTTATCTAAAAAAAATTCTAATATTATTCTTGCAGGTGATTTTAATGTGATCCCTGCTGCTGAAGATGTCTATAATGTTAAAAGTTTTGAGGATGATGCCTTGTACAGATTAGAAATAAGGAAAAAATTTAGAGAGATGCTAAATTTAGGTTTTAGTGATGTTTATAGACATTTTAATGAAACGAAAGAAGGTTATACTTTTTGGGATTATATGAGAGGTGCATGGCAAAAAAATAATGGGATGAGAATAGATCATTTTTTAGTTTCAAGCTCTTTAATTGACCAGATAAAATCTATAAATATTAATAAAGACCCTAGAGGTAGAGAAAAACCTTCGGATCACACACCTATAGAAATTAAATTAGCTTAAAGATTTTATTTTATTAACTAATTCCTTATTAATATTACGAGGACCTTTATCAAGTCTATTTTTATGTCGTCTTTCCCCAGGTAATCTTACTTCACCCATTGATTTCATTTTATCAAAGAATTCATCTGCATGTTTTTGCCAATTTGTTCCCGCAGTTTTATCAGGGGAGATAGCAAGAATAAATTCTCCTCCACTTGGTGGACCGCCATCATTATTATCTTTTGCAGCTGTTTCAAAACTAAAATTATCACCCACTAAAGCACCAGCCATTAATTCAACCATCATAGCAATTGCTGAACCTTTGTAACCGCCAAAGGGAAGTAATACACCACCATCAGCTATGGCACCTGGGTCTGTAGTTTCTTTACCATCTTTAGTTAATCCTGTTCCAAGAGGAACTTTATGCCCTTCTCTTTTAGCAACTTGAACTTCACCCATTGCCATTGAAGCAGTTGCCATATCATAAACTACAGGAGTTTTTCCTGGTCTTGGCCAAGCAAATGATATTGGGTTTGTTCCAAATAATGGTTTGATTGCTCCAGCAGGAGCTACAGCAGGCTTATAAGATGTACAAGCAAAAGCAACTAAACCTTCTTCTGCTAATTTTTCTGTTTCAGGCCACATCGCAGCCATATGGTGAGAATTATTTATTGCAAGTACTGCAACACCGTTTTCTTTTGCAGCTTTTATTAATTCAGGTATGCCTTTATTTAAAACTACAGGTGCTAAACAATTATTACCTTGAACCTTAATTACTGATGCTGAAATCTTTTTGATTTCTGGCTTTCCTTTACCATTAATTTTTCCACTTTTTAAACCACTTACATAAGCTGGTAATCTAAATAAACCATGAGATAAAGAACCATCACGTTCAGCATTTCTGATTAAATCTGATAATATAGATGCTGTTTCATCATCACATCCATTAGCTAATAAAGTCTTTTTAGCTAAATCAAATATTTCATCTAGTGTAAGGGAAACCGTACTCACCCTTATATTAAATACTATCTATGTTTTCTTTTCAAATCTTTTTTTAGATCTTCGTGGTCACCAACAACTGTATGATATCTGCTCTTAGTGACATATTTTTCTAAAAAAGGAACTGCCAATAATGGAAGGAAACCACCGATAACAATTCCAAAAGCAGCACTTTGTAAATCTGGGTCAGCTAAAGCTGCTATAAAGTCTGCAATGATATGAGCTAAAACTATTCCAACTATACCAGCAATCGCTCCATTAGAGATAATTTTAAGAAATCTATTGATACTCCAACCAGTATAAAATCCAATTAAAGGTATTAATGTGTGAATAAAGCCAAAAGTTGCTCCTCTTAAAATGCTATGTTCCTCTATTAGTTCTTCCATAAAGTGAAGAAACTCTGGTAATTCATGTGAATGACCTTCTGCTGCTCTAACAAATGTAAAACCAAAAATACACATCGCTAAAGTTAAAAAACTTATTTTTTTCATTAATTACAATCCTTACAAGTAGTTAAAACTTCCATGTTAAATGTATTAAAATCATATTTTTTTACGTTGTTTTTTTTAAACAAACTTCCAAAAAGACTAGATTTTAACTCCTCTGTATCTCCACATTTTTTACATATGGCGATTGCTGTACTGTGATTTTTTGAATGTAAATGATTGCACAGCATAAAAGTTTTTGTTTGATTAGATTTATGAATTCGTTCTTCTTCTATTAGGCTATCAAGAGCTCTGTAAACTGTCATAGGTTGTGTTTTTTTAACCTTTTGAAGTTTATCTAATATCTCATAAGCAGTTAAATGCTTTGAAGATTTTTTTATAATATTAAAGACTAATTCCTTATTTGACATATTGTTATGTTATAACATCACAATAATAAGTCAAGAAATATGATATAATATTTATCTATGATTCTATTCATCGCTAAAGTTATCAGTGCTGCTCTTATTATTGCCTTTGCGAGCTGGTTATCTGGACAAAATCCGAAATTAGCTGGATTTATTATAGCTCTTCCACTTGTATCGCTTATTGCTATTGCTTTTTCTTACTATGAACACAATGATATAGAAAAAACAATTCTATTTACTAAAAGTATATTGGTTGCTGTACCTATAAGTTATCTATTTTTTTTACCTTTCTTTTTTTCAAAATCTTTAAATATGAATTTTTTCTTGATATATGGTGCGGGATTAGGTTTGTTAATCATTGGTTTTTTTATTCATAAATACATAACTAATTTTCTTTAATATAGTTACTCTCTAATAAACTCGTGTAAATAATATTTAATAAAAGTTAATCAACTATTAAAGTATCTTTTGATCCACCACCTTGCGAACTATTTACAATTGTACTTCCTTTTCTAAGAGCAACCCTAGTCAGGCCGCCAGTTGTTACATAATTAGTTTTACCACTTAAAACGAAGGGTCTTAAATCTAAGTGTCTAGGCTCTATATTTTTTTCTGTAATTGTTGGAGCTGTTGATAATGTTTCTAAAGGTTGAGCAATATATTCCCTTGGGTTTTTCTTAATCTTCTCTGCCACCTCCTCTCTTTCCTTTGAAGAAGCCTTTGGACCAATCATTATTCCATATCCACCAGATGCATTAGCAGGCTTTACAACTAATTTAGATAGATTTTCTAAAACATATTTCTTTTGACTTTCATCATGACACAAATAAGTCTCGACTTGATTTAAGATGGGTTGTTCTCCTAAATAATAAACTATCATTCTATTTACGTATGAATAAACAACCTTGTCATCAGCTACACCTGTACCCACTGCATTAATAATACCCACATTTTTTTTCAACCAGCATTTAAACAAACCTGGAACACCGATAACGGAGTCTTTATTGAAGGCTTTTGGGTCTAAGAAATTATCGTCTAGTCTTCTGTAAATACAATCAACTTTCAAGGGACCTTTTACAGTTTTCATATAAACGATATCATTTTCAACAAAAAGATCTTTTCCTTCTACTAATGCAATACCCATTTGTTCAGCTAAAAAAGAATGTTCAAAATAAGCAGAATTATAAATCCCTGGTGTAAGTACTACCATGTGGGGATGAGCTGTTTTTTTTGGGATGCATTCGTTCATACAGTTGAAAAGTTTGTTGGTGTATTGATGTATTGATGCAACTTTATATCTCGTAAAAAGTTCAGGAAATACATCTCTCATAACCATTCTATTCTCGAGCATATAAGAAACTCCTGAAGGTACTCTTAGATTATCTTCGAGCACCAAATAGTCACCATTTTTATTTCTGATTAAGTCTACTCCAGATATATTTGCCCATGATTTATATTTAGGCGAAAATCCTTCACATTCTTTTACATAGTAAGGTGAATTAAAAATGATATCTTTTGGAACAATATTGTCTTTAAAGATTTTCTTTTGATTATAAACGTCATCTATAAATAAATTTAAGGCTTTAACTCTTTGCTTTAAACCTTTGGTTACTTTATTCCATTGTGATTTAGGAATTATTCTTGGAATAATATCTAATGGCCATTTCTTTTCCTCTGCCCTGTTATTAGCAGCATAAACTCTAAAGTTAATTCCTCTAGCACTTATTGTACTCTGACAATTTTTTTCAATTTCTTGAAGTTTATCTTTTCCATATCTTTCTAAAATATTTGAAATTATTACAGCATGTTTTCTTAATTTATTTTCATTGGTAAAATAACCATCATATGCTTTAGTGGCATTGTAATTATCCCAGAGTTTCGAGCTCATTAAAGGATTGTTTAATAATTAGGGTAAACAATCAATTGCGATATAGTTATATCAGCTATGCTTGAATTTAATTATATGTTAATTAATTAATAATTATTATTAGTATTATGACTTATTGCGTTGGTATTAAAGCTCAAGACGGAATTGTTTTCGCCTCAGACTCTAGAACAAACGCTGGATTAGATAATGTTAATATTTACTCAAAAATGTTTGTTCATGATGTTGGTGATAGAAGTGTTATTATAGTTACCTCTGGAAACTTGGGTACATCCCAAGCAGTATATAAATCTATTGAAAATGATCTTAAAGGTGACAATGGTATAAATTTAAACACATGCAAAGATTTCGACCAAATTGCATCTTACATTGGTTCATTAAATATTAAACATTCAGCACCAAAAGGAATAAACACAGACACAGTTTTATTAGGTTCCTCATTTTTAGTTGGTGGTCAGATCAAAGGTCAACCATTAGAATTGTACTTAGTTTACTCTCAAGGAAATTATATTAAACCAGCTGATAGCAAACCTTATCTAGTCATTGGTGAAGTAAAATACGGCAAACCTATTTTGGATAGAGTTATAAAACCAAGCGTATCTATTGGTGATGCATCACGTTGTGCTTTGATTTCAATGGACTCAACTTTAAAAAGTGACTTAACAGTTGGCCCTCCTATAGATTTTGCTGTCTATAAAAAAGATGAATATAAAATTGCCTCACAAAAATGCTTAAATATTACTGATACTGAATATTCCAAGGTTTGTGATCAATGGTCGGATGGTATCTTTAAAATTTTTGACTCTTTTCCAAGATTTGATTGGGAAAACAATAAATAAGATTATTTTTCCTTTAAACTGTAATAAATTCTTAACATAACTGAAATAATAACAACGAAAGGGGATTTTATGTTTATAAAAAAATATCTAAAGTGGATCAGTACATTCTTAGTTTTAGTAGGAATACTTCTTACTAATTTAAATATATATCCATTAAATATATATTTTCATGGATTAGGAGTTGTTGGATGGACTATTGCAGGATTTGTGAGCAAAGATAAAGCAATCTTAACTAACTTTGGATTACAAATTCCATTGTTTGTAATTGGTATTTATAAAGTTATTTTTTAAATGAAGAATATATTGTTCGTATGTACAGGTAATTCAGCAAGAAGTATTATTGCTGAAAGTATAATAAACAACGAGTATGATGATTTGTATAAAGGTTTTAGTGCTGGAAGTAATCCAACAGGAAAAGTAAATGAAGATGTGAAGAATTATTTATTATCAAAACATTATGATCTTTCAAATTATAGATCTAAAAATTTTAATGTATTTATCAAAAGTCAGATAAAAATGGATTATGTTATTACAGTTTGTAATAATGCCAATAATGAAGTCTGCCCTATTTGGCCAAATAAAGATCAGATAATTCATTGGGATATAGAGGATCCTGTTAAATTACTTAATGAAACAAATGACTTAAATAAAAAAGATGAAATAATTGAAAAAGTTTACAATAATATTCATAATAAAATAAAGGAACTAATAAATGAAAAATAAAAGTCGTTATTTTCTTGCCGAACTATTAGGCAGTTGTTTTTTAGTAATGATTATTGTTGGCTCAGGTTTAATGGCTGAAAACCTAACTAATGACATTGCTGTGATGTTAATTGCAAACACAATAGCAACAGGAGCAGGTTTATTTGTGCTTATTACAGTATTTGCTGATGTATCAGGAGCTCACTTTAATCCATTTGTAAGTATCGCAATGGCAATAACAGGCAAATTAAAAAGGAAACTATTACCCTTTTATATTATTGCTCAATTGGTTGGTTGCTTGATTGGTGTTGGTTTAGCTAATTTCTTTTTTGAACATGAAATTTATGAATTATCTACTAAATCAAGAGATGGAATTTATATATTCACATCTGAGGTAATAGCAACATTAGGGCTTATAATAATAATTTTTGGTTCAATGAAGTCAGGTAAAATTGCTGTTGCTGCTAGTGTTGGTCTTTATATTACTGCTGGTTATTGGTTTACTTCCTCAACTTCATTTGCAAATCCAGCTGTTGCAATTGCTAGAACATTTACAGAGTCTTTTACAGGTATTAGTTATCTAAATACTCCCTATTATATTTTAGCTGAGCTTATCGGAATGTTAATTGCTGTATTTATTGCTAAAAAGTTATTTTTAGAGAAAAATTGAAAAATATAAAACTTACCAATCGAATAAGTTTAATTAACAAAAAATTTAAGAAAAAAGAGTTTTATCATTATCTTGAAACTTCTAATCTTTCATTAGTAATACCTAAGATTAAAGACAAGTATATAGTAGTTTCTCAAAAAAGAGTTCCGATTAACAAAATTAATTATGAGTTTCCTTCTGGGATAGTAGAAAAAAAAGAAACAACTCTGCAATCAGCTCATAAAGAATTAAAAGAAGAAACAGGATATAAATCAAGATCAAAATTGAATAAAATTATAACTTTTTATACTGAGCCTGGGCGACTAACCACTAAAATAACTGGTTATTTTACAAAAGACTTGATTAAAATTTCAAAGCCAGAAAAAGGTATAAAAATTCATCTGTTTAATCAAAGCGATATATTTAAATTAATATTAAATCAAAAATTCAATAATAGTTCTCATATAGCAATGTTTTTATATCTAATAACAAATATTAAAAATCGATAAACTACAGGTTGTATCAAATTAACTTTCAGATTTATGAATTATGTGATTAAATTAATATCTAAAAATTTGGAGGTAGAAATGGGAAAAAAATTAAAAAAAAATGAGAAGAAAAAAACAAAAATCTTAAAAGCAATTGATAGACTGAAAAATAAAATCACGGCTAAAGAAAAAAAATTGTCAAAAGTTAATATTAAAATTGCTGGTTTAGAAAAAAAGGTTGCAGAAAAAAAAGCAAAAAAGGTTGCTAAGAAAAATGCAGAGCAGTCTCCTGCATCTATAAATAATTAATATCAAATAAATTGTCTTCCTCCCTTCTTAATTTAAGAGAAGGGAGAAAGTAGTTAATTAACAAAATTTAACTATTAGGAGGAAAACAATGAGACTTAATATCTTAAATTTTGTTAAGACTTTTATAGATAAACTAAGTTACAAAATTATTTATTAATTGTTAAAGTTGAATGAATTTAAATAATATCTCTTATATAGCCATGTATTTTATTTAAAATAAAATACGCTCGATAAATTTTACCAAGCGTATTTCTTAAGGGGTAGCTTTTAATTTAATTAACCAATTCTAGAACCATCATTTTTTCTGATAGCTACTATGGCAGATCTTGGAGCAGTTCCAGGTCCATCTGGCCATATAGAATTACCTTTTTCACCAGGATGTTGAATGCCAACAAACATGGTTTTATAATCTTTACTCCAAGTTAATCCTGTAACCTCTGCCTCATTAGGTCCTACAAGAAATCTTTTGATCTCTCCTGTTTTTGGATCTCCATACAACATTTGATTATTGCCCATTCCAGCAAAATCTCCTGTGTTTGAATATTTTCCATCAGTTTGGATCCATAATCCTCCTTTAGAATCAAATTTAATTCCATCTGGAGAATTAAACATATTATCTTTAGTTATGTTTTTAGATCCAGCATTTGCTCCTTTATGAACAGATGGATTTCCAACTAAAGCAAATATATTCCATTTAAAATTAGATGAAGCATGATTACCTCTATCTGCTGTCCATCTAACTATTTGGCCATAGTTGTTATTTACTCTAGGGTTAGGTCCATTAACAGATGTATCATCACCACCTGCATTTGGTTTGTTTCCTCTATTTTTGTTGTTTGTTAAAGCAACATAAGCTTCTGCTTTTAAAGGATTTGCTGCAACCCATTCAGGTCTATCCATCGTAGTTCCACCTGCTGCTGATGCTGCCATTCTAGTGTGAATAGCTATTTCAGCTTTAGATTTCATTCCAGTTGTTTTAGGTGTCAACGGTAACCATTTACCTTTCCCATTATCGTTAAACTTAGCAACAAATAAATCTCCGTCATCTAATACGTTGGAGTTGTCACCGTTTTTATTATATTTTCTTGATGAAACGAATTTATACAAATATTCACCTCTTTCATCGTCTCCCAGATAAACAATTACTTCATTATTTCTACCAAGAACTACCTCAGCATTTTCATGTTTAAATCTTCCTAAAGCTGTTCTTTTTTTAGGTGTTGATGAAGGATTTAATGGATCAATTTCAACAACATATCCTGCTCTATTAGGTTCATTTGGTTCAAGATCCCAATTAAATCTATCATCAAATTTACCCCATGCGTAACCCCAATCCTTTGTTGAAATGCCATATCTTTTAAATTCAGGTGGTATATCAGCATTAGGGTCTGTGTTAGAAAAATAACCATTAAAATTTTCTTCACAAGCTAGATAAGTTCCCCATGGAGTTTTACCATTTCCACAGTTGTTCCATGTTCCTAAGGATAATGTTCCCGTTGGATCAGAAATTGTTTTTAACAAATCATGACCTCTAGCTGGACCAGTGATTTCCATTCTTGAATCTGCAGTTATTCTTCTGTTATATTTTGAGTCTCTTACTATCTCCCATTTACCATTTGCATTTGATATTTCAAAGATACTAACTCCATGACCAGCTTTACCTTTTCTAACATCATCTGCAGTTTCTGGTAATTTAGAACCTCTATTATCATAGATAATTGATCTATTCACATATTCATTATTAACTGCAATTATTGTTTTACCATCTTTTGTATAAAAAGTGTCCATACCATCATTGTTATCACCAAAGGCATGTTCTTGACTTTCACCAGTACCTCTTGAGTAATGATCAAACCATTTACCTTTAGTAAATAATGGATCACCCCATTTAGCTAAAATTTCCCAATTATATCCTTCTGGTACTGTAATATCATCTTTTGTATCTGCTTTGATTGTTTTAAAATCTATTAGACCAGAAAATGCAGCTTCAGCATCTGTTGGGCTTAATATGTTAAGACCAGAACCAATAACAAAAGCTGATGCTCCGAACATAGCACTATTTTTCATAAAGCTTCTTCTGCTCATTGCTTTTTTTAGTATATTGTCAAAATCTACCACTTCTGGTGGTGGATTGTTTATTTCATCATATTCATCAATTGACAAATTATGTATCTTAGAATTATTTATTTTCATTTAAATCTCCTTTTTTTTGAAAATTTAATCAGAAAGATATGACAGAAAATTTAACTAATTATTTAATTTAAATTAAAATAATGTTACAAAAAAAATATCACTCAATTAGAAGTAGTATTAAATTTAATTTATCGTGAATTATTTGAGTAAATTACTCTTGGTTCCAAAAATAATTCTCTAGCAAGAGCTTTAAATCTTTTAGTAACTTGTTTTGAGATTATTTCTTGATGTTGTGATGGAATTTTCAAAAATACAGCATTACCTCTTTTATATAATTTAAACTCCTCCAAGAATATCGTAGATATCGAGGTCAATGATTGCGAAAATCTCAATGCTGCTCCAACTTGTTTGCTTGAAAAAATTTCATTATTATTCAAAAAGGTTAAATATTCCATTTTTGGATTATACTTGATACTGCAGTACCGCCAATAACATGACAAAGCTAATTGTATTCTTTCTTTGTGGGTTAATCTAAGTAATGGGGTGTTAATCGTTTCTTGAAATACTAATTCGGCTTTTTGAAATGCGCCTAATCCCCAATCCATATGACTTAATACACATGACAAATATAATAACTTCTTATTAAAGTGCTCATTTCCTTCAAAAACTGGCTGAATAAAATCATAATATTTTTTATAATTCGATCCTAAATCACCTCTTTTTTTCGCAACATTCTCAAGTGCTTTATGAAAAATTTCTGATTCTTTTACATCTTTAAAATAGTCAATTGATAAAGAACCTTCACGCAAACCACTTATAGAACAAATTATATTTTTTGGATTTGTAACTCTCATAATTTCATCCAGTATAATGCAACTATAAGGTAAATACGGTGTTCTAGATTTTGAAATATACTCAACTGTTTTAAGTTTGGATTTATTAAAAGATGAAATTTTTTCAACAAACTTAGATAAAACATTGTTATCAATACTATATTGATGAATTATATGTACCGGATGATTATTTTGAAAAAGATGTAATTTAAATAATGATCGCCAAGTACCTCCAACTAAATATAAATTATTAAACCTCTTTTTTGAAAGCCATTTTTCTTCTCTTAATAATTTTTTGATATATTTTGCTAAATTTCTTTTTTTAACTATTGGATTATTTAATAATCTCAAAACACCAAAAGGTAATGAGGTTTTATTAGTTACTATATTGTTTTCAACTCGTGCTAATTCTAAACTACCACCTCCAAGATCAGCAACTAATCCATCAACATTTTCAAAGCCTATTTTTACTCCCTCAGCTGAGCATTCAGCTTCTTCATCTCCTGACAATATATTAATCTTAGTTTTAAAAAGTTTTTCGACTTCATCAATAAATAGTTTTGTATCAGTTGCTTCTCTTAAAACTGCTGTTGCAATGATTTTTAGATTTGTGATTTTTGAAACATTTAAAATTTCAGAAAATCTTTTTAAAACTTTTAAAGCATATTCAGTACCGGATTTATGAAGCTTTTTGGATTTATCTAAATTTTTTCCAAGTTCACAAACTGCTTTTTCATTAAAAAAAGGTACACGAGAAGAACTAAAATCTTCATAAATTAGCATTCTTATAGAGTTTGATCCAATGTCTATTATAGCTAATTTTGCCTGTTTAAATTTTAAACTATTTTTACTTTTAATTACTTCCACTTTTAATCAATCTTAAGTGCAGTTGTTTAGGCTGCATTTTTAGTTTAGCTTTACCTCTTCCAGATAAGCTCGGATTATTCATAAAATATTCATGAGCTGAAAAGGAATCGTACTTACTATATTTAATTTTTTTATAATTACCATCAGCATTGAGCTCCCAGCTCTGATTAGTATCGAGATAATTTGCTAACATTATTTGATCTAAAATTTGCTCATGAACGGTTTCATTTTCAATTGGCACTAGAAGTTCTACTCTTCTATTTAAATTTCTTGGCATTAAATCAGCTGAAGATATATATACTTTTGCATTTCTATTAGGCATTTTTTTAGTACCGTTACTAAAACAATAAATTCTAGAATGCTCTAAAAATCTTCCTATGATACTTTTTACAACTATGTTTTCTGATCTATTTTTAACTCCTGGTCTTAAGCAACAAACACCTCTCACAAATAAATGAATTTTTACACCAGCATTTGAAGCTTCATAAAGTTTATCAATAATTTCTGGATCTACTAATGAATTCATTTTTGCCCAAATAGCTGCAAATTTTCCATTTTTAGAATTTTTAATTTCAGTATCAATATTTTCATTTAAGGTTTGTCTCATATTTACTGGTGAAATAGAAATTTTGTTTAAATTTTTTGGTTTTGCGTAACCTGTTACATAATTAAAAAACTTTTCAACATCTGATGCCATTTTCTTATCACAACTAAATAAAGACAAATCAGTATAAATCTTAGCATTTACAGGATGATAATTGCCAGTTCCTAAATGAAAATAAGTTTGTATTTTACCTTGTTCTCTTCTTAAAACTAATGAAGATTTTGCATGAGTTTTATATTTGGCAAAACCATAAACAATTTGAACACCTACTTTTTCTAAACTTCTTGATAGTTGAATATTAGCTTCCTCATCAAATCTAGCTTTAATTTCAATTAAAGCGGTAACCGTTTTTCCGTTTTCTGCTGCTGTTATTAAAGCTTTAACAATTGGTGAGTCTAGAGTTGTTCTATATAAAGTTTGTTTTATGGCTATAACTTTTTTATCATTTGCTGCTTGGTTTAAAAATTCAATTACTGAGTCAAATGTTTCAAAAGGATGATGAACAACTAAATCTTTCTTTTTGATAGTTTCAAAAAAATTATCATCATATTCTTTTAATCTTTCAACTTCTCTAGGTGTAAAATGTTTAAATCTTAATTTTGGATTTTTTACTTTACATATTTGATCTATATCTTGAATTCCAACAAGGCCATATATATCATAAATATAGTCAGGATTTATTTCTAATTTATTAGTTATAAATTTTACCAATTCATTATCGCTATTTTCGAGGAGCTCTAAACGAACAATATCACCCGTTCTTCGTCTTTTTAAAGCTAATTCAAAAGATCTAACTAAATCTTCCGCTTCTTCTTGAATTTCTACATCACTATCTCTTATTACTCTAAAAATCATTTTCTTTTCTAAATCATGATCTGGAAAAATTTCATTAGCAAAAAAACTTATAACCTCATCTAGAATTACAAATTTCTTATGATTTTTTGAAGACTCTATTTCAATAAATCTAGATAATGCTTTTGGAATTACTATTATCGAGTTTAAAACCCTTTTTTTATTTTTTTTTCTTAACTTCATTACAAGTGCTCTTCCTTGATTGATTATAAATGGAAACGGATGTGCAGGATCAATAGCTGATGGTGTTAATAAAGGGTAAATCTCTTCTTTAAATATTTCTAGAAGTTTTTTTTTATCCTTAGTATTTAAATTAACTGGTTTAACTAAATTGATATTATTTTTTTTTAATTCTACAATCAGTTGAGTAAAAATTTTGTTCTGTTTTTTTAATAAATTCTTAGTTTCAAGTACTACCTCATCCATCTGTTCATCAGGAGTCAAACCATCAGAACTTAATGATTCAACTTCTTGTTTTATTTGACTATATAATCCAGCAACTCGGACCATAAAAAATTCATCTAGATTAGAACCAGCAATTGATAAAAATTTTACTCTTTCATAAAGAGGATTTTCAGTATTTTGTGCTTCTAGAAGTACTCTATCGTTGAATTTTAACCAAGAAAGCTCTCTATTCAGATATTTAGATTTCAGCTCTTCTTTATGTTGTTTTTTTAAAGCAGTCATATATTTAGATTTTATGTATCAATTATACGTCATGCGACACGCGAAATCTAGTTGGGATGATTTAAATATTAATGATTTTGATAGACCACTTAGTAAAAGAGGCAAGAAAAATGCAAAAATGATTTGTGAATTTTTTGTTAAAAAAAAATTTAAATTTGATTATGCATTAATTTCATCATCAAAAAGAACAAAAAAAACTTTTGAAATTTTATCCAAGAAAATTAATAAACCAAAAAAAGTTAATTTTTCAAAAGATTTATATTTAGTTGATGAGAATGCAATTATAAAAAAAATTAAAGAAATATCCAGTGAACATAAATCAATTTTGATTATAAACCATGAACCATCAGTGAAAAATTTAGTACGAAATCTTACAAAAAATCATAATACGAATAATTTTAAACTAATGAATTATAAATTCCCAACAGCCGCATTTGCAAAAATTGAGTTTGATATTAAATCCTGGAATGAAGTTGAGAAAAAAGGAGTTTTAAAAGAATTTATAAGACCCAAAGATCTTCAAGATTCTAAAGAATAACCAGCTGATCTCACTGTTCTAATTAAAGGTTTTGTATTTTGTATGTTAATTGCTTGTCTTAATCTTCTAATATGAACATCTACTGTTCTAGACTCAACATATATATCTTCCCCCCAAACATTATTTAGAAGTTGTTCTCTTGAATAAACTCTTTTTGGATTTTTGATAAAAAAATCTAATAGTTTAAATTCAGTTGGACCTAAAGTAATTTCCTTATCTTTTCTATAAACTCTTTTTGTAATCCGATCTATTTTTAAATCAGTAAATTCTACAATGTCTGATGATGATTGAGGCTTAGATCTTCTCAATAAAGATTTAATTCTAGCATTTAATTCTTTTTGACTAAAAGGTTTAGTTACATAATCATCTGCACCTGTATCAAATGCTTTTAATTTGTCTTCTTCCTCCCCTTTTGCAGTTAACATAATGACAGGAATATCATTAAACTTATTATCTTTTTTTAAGTTTTTACAAATTTCAACACCAGATAATTCAGGTAACATCCAATCTAATAATATCAAATCTGGCTGTTTTGATTTTATTTGTTTAAGAGCATCTTCTCCATTTTCTGAATGACTGACTTTATAACCTTCTTTTTCAAGATTGTACTTTAACAAACTAACAATTGATGCTTCATCTTCAGCTATGAAAACATGAGCTGACATAAATCATTTTTCTCCAGTTACAATTGGCTCGGTGCCCTTAGGTCTGTCACCTTCTAAATATTCACCTTTAACTAAATAAAAAATTTGTTCTGCAACATTGGTAGTATGATCACCAATACGCTCAATGTTTTTGGTCACAAACAACAAGTGAGTTCCATCCTCTAAATTTTTTTCATTTTCTTTAAGATATTTTATAACTTCTTGCATACAAAGATTTGTTAAATCATCTATTTGCTCATCACCTTCCCAAACATTTACTGCCATTGGCGCAGATCTTTCTAGATAAGCGTCTAATGTTGATTTTAATTGTTTTTGAACACTGGTAGATACTCTATTTAATGAATCTACCAAGTTCTTTGGAAGATTTTCATTAAGTAAAAGTGTTCTCTTGGATATATTTTTTGCTAAATCACCTATTCTTTCTAAATCTGAAGACATTTTCAAAGCTGTTACTGTCTCTCTTAAATCAATTGCCATAGGTTGTCTCAAAGCAATTAAATTTACAACTTGTTGTTCAATCAAAGTTTCATATTTATCTATTTTTTCATCATCTTGAATTACTGCTTCCGCAAAGTCGCTATTTCTTGTAGTAATGGCTTGAATTGCTTTACCCAAAGCTTCCTCGCATGCACTTCCCATTTTAATTATATTAGCATTCAGATTTTTTAGTTCTTCTTCGTAAGATTTAACTGTATGTGGTGCTTCAGACATTATCCAAACCTCCCGGTTATATAGTCCTGGGTTTTTTTATTATCAGGATTCTTAAATATTTTATCAGTAGATCCATGTTCTATCAATTGTCCTAAGTGAAAAAAACCTGTATTTTGAGATACACGTGCCGCTTGAGCCATAGAATGAGTTACAATTATTATTGTGTGCTCTTTTTTTAATTCATCAATCAATTCTTCAATTTGTGCTGTTGCTATAGGATCTAATGCTGAACAAGGCTCATCCATTAATATAACTTCAGGTCTTACAGAAATTGCTCTAGCAATACAAAGTCTTTGCTGTTGCCCTCCAGATAATCCAGTTCCAGGTTCATGCAACCTATCTTTTACCTCTTCCCATAGTGCAGCTTTTTTTAAGCTAGTTTCAACAATTTCATCCATTTCTTGTTTTGATTGAGCTATACCATGAATTGTTGGACCGTAAGATACATTTTCATATAAAGTTTTTGGGAAAGGATTAGGTTTTTGAAAAACCATACCAATTTTTTCTCTTAGTCTTACTACATCACAACCTTTATCATTGATATTAAAGTCATTAATTAAAATTTCTCCTTTAACACTGCAGATATCAATTACATCATTCATTCTATTAAGACATCTTAGGAAAGTTGATTTACCACAACCAGATGGACCAATTAATGCCGTTACTTGATTTTCCTCAATATCTAAACTTATATTAAAGAGTGCTTGTTTTTTTCCGTAAAAAACATCAACATCTTTTGCTTTAATCTTTATCATTTTAACTCCATTTTTTTTCAAATTTATGTCTAATTATTTGGGCAAATAAATTCATTGTTATTAAAAAACCAAGTAAGACCATTATACATGCCGAGACTTTTTCTACAAATCCTCTTTCAGCACTTTCAGCCCAAATATAAATTTGAACTGGTAAACTTGCAGCAGGATCCATAGGTGATCCAGGTATCGTGTTAACAAAAGCAACCATTCCAATTAAAATGAGGGGTGCAGTTTCTCCTAAAGCTTGAGCTAAACCAATTATTGTTCCTGATAACGTGCCAGGCATTGAAAGAGGAACGGTATGATGCATTGTGGTTTGCATTCGACTTGCTCCCATAGCAAGTGCTGCCTCTCTTATACTTGGCGGAACTGCTTTTAAAGATGCTCTGGCAGCTATGATTATTGTTGGTAAGGTCATTAAGGACAAAGTGATACCTCCAACTAATGGGGTAGACCTTGGTAGTTGAAATATAGCCAATAAAACTCCTAACCCTAATAGACCAAAAACTATAGATGGAACTGCTGCTAAGTTATTTATATTTACTTCAATAAAATCAGTAAATCTATTTTTAGGGGCAAATTCTTCAAGATAGATTGCTGCTAGAACCGCTACAGGAAAAGCTATCATTAAACAAACAAGTATAGAAAAAATTGAGCCCATAAATGAACTTGCTATTCCAGCTAGTTCAGCTTCTCTTGAGTCGGCATTTGTAAAAAAACTAATATTAAATTTACTTTCAACCTTACCATTTGCAACAAGTTGATCAAAAATTTTTAATTGATAATCGCTTACTCTTCTTTGATCTTCGGGTAAATCTCTTGGATAATTTCCTTTAAAAACTTGATCTAGATCATCTGAAGCAGTTAAATAAACCTCTTTTGTTTTTCCTATTAAACTAGGGTCATTTAAAAGTTCATTTTTAATTTCTTTTTCAAAGAAATAAGACACCATTCTCTTCAATTCATTTTCTTGATCCTCATTGGCGTTTGGATCTAAATCAGCCATTGATTTTAATGCTATATCGTAATAATCAGCGTCTTGTATGTCCTCTTTAGAAGGATTTTGTTCTAACATCATTAATTCAGCATCAAAAGTTACCGGAACAATAAGCCAAGTTTTTTGAAAAGCTGAATAGCCAGTTGAAAAAATTTTGAAAATAAAAATTGTTAAAAATAAAAGTGCCATAAAAATTGCACTTTGACCGTATAAGCGAAATCTCTGCTCAGCCTTGTATCTTTTATTTAATAATTGTTCTTTATTTTTATTCATATTTCTCTCTATATTTTTTAACAACTCTTAAGGCCACAATGTTTAAACAAAGCGTTACTAAAAATAACGACATACCTAAAGCAAAAGCAGCTTGCGTTTTTGGGTCACCAAAAGCTTGGTCACCAATTAGAATAACTACAATTTGAGCTGTAATTGTTGAAGTAGATTCTAATGGATTTAAAGTTAAATTAGCAGCTAAACCAGAGGCCATAACAACTATCATTGTTTCTCCAATAGCTCTTGAAACACCAAGTAAAATAGATCCAACTATCCCCGGCAATGCCGCGGGAAAAATAACTCTCTTGATTGTTTCTGATTTAGTTGCTCCCATAGCATAACTTCCATCTCTTAAACTTTGAGGTACACTTGTAATTACATCGTCACTTAAACTTGAAATAAATGGTATGATCATAATGCCCATTACCCCTCCTGCTGCTAAAGCACTTTCAGCTGAAACTTCAAGACCCATAGAGGTTCCTAATTCTTTTAAAAAAGGGCCAACAGTTAGGGCAGCAAAAAAACCATAAACAACAGTTGGTATACCGGCTAAAATTTCAATTAAAGGTTTTGCGTATTGTCTAACTTTATATGATGCATATTCAGCTAAATAAATTCCACTCATTAATCCAATCGGGATAGCAACGCACATAGCAATAAATGCAATAAAAAAAGTACCTGCAAAAATAGGGACTGCTCCAAAAGTATCGGAATACATTGTCGGATCTAAAGCCTCAGAAGAATCTCTAACAAAGGCTTTTGCTGGATACCAGTGTGTTCCAAAGACAAAATCAAATAATGGAATTACTTTAAAAAAATCTATAGTTTGAAATATAAGTGAGAAAACTATTCCAACAGTAGTTAATATTGCAGCTAAAGAAGCTGTAAATAAAACTGCGTTTAAAAATTTTTCAACTGGTTCTCTTGTTCTAGAATTAGATGAAATTCTTTTATATGCGTAAGCAACAGAGGCAATAATTGCAGATAATACTATAACAACTTTTGAACTTTGAGCTATTGATCGAAGACTTAAATATTTTTCAGCTGAAGCCTCAATAAAAGGTGTAATTTCTCCAGTGAATTGACCTCGAGACAATGCTTTTGTTTTTTCGTATATTAAATTTAATTCATCATCAAGATAACCTTGATTTGAATAATCACTTAAGATTAATAGTTTTACAATTGTGGGCTCGAAAATTGCCCATAAAGAAAAAATTATAAAGGCTGGTATTGCACACCAGATTGCAAGATAATAACCATAAAACTGTGGTAATGCAGTTAATCTTTTTTTTGTAGATTGAATTGTATATGCTTTTTTGCGTCCAAAATAATAACTAGTGAAACCTAGAAGAACAATAAATGTAAATAATATTAAGTTCAAAGAATCTCCTTTATTGAGGACTGTACTCTTAATTTAAAAAAAAGGGGTCTAAAAAGACCCCCTTTTTAATCATTTGTTAACTGAGGAATAATTAATTACCCATAGCAACTAGTTTGGTAGCATTAGTTCTAGTTGTTTTATACAACTTAGAGTCTAATGGCACTAAACCAATGTCTGCTAGGTAACCACCTTTTCCAATAGCTTTCTTCGTTGTGAATTCTTTCACAAACTCATGTAAGCCTGGAATTACTCCAACGTGAGCTTTTTTCACGTAGAAGAATAAAGGTCTAGCAACAGCATAACTGTAGTCTTGAATGGACTTCAATGATGGTTGTCCACCATCAATACTTGCTGCTTGTAATTTATCTTTTGCAGCTAGGAAATAACTGAAACCAAAGAAACCAAACATATCTTTATCTTGAGTTAACTTTTGGATGATTAAACTATCGTTTTCTCCAACTTCAATAGCAGCACCATCTTCTCTGTAAAGTTTTTGAGGTTTTTTGTATTTTTTATTTCCAGCTTCAAAACCAGCTTTATAAAGAGCTTTAGCTTCTTTAGTCATACCTTTTTTCATTACTAAAGAATTCCAAGCATCTCTAGTACCTGATGTTCCTGGTGGGATCATCACTGAAATTTTTTGTTTTGGTAAACTAGAGTCAATTTGGTCCCAAGTTTTATAAATATTTGGAACTAATTTACCATCAACAACTGTATGAGCAGCTAGTGCTAAATACAAATGTTCTTTAGTAAAGTTTACTGGTTTTGCATCTTTGCTGTAAGCTAATGTAATACCATCGTTACCAATTACGATCTCAACAATATCATTAACACCATTTTTTTTACATAGAGCTTTTTCTTTATCTTTCATAGCTCTTGATGCGTTTGTAATATCTGGATGTTGTTCACCTACACCAGCACAGAATAGTTTAGCTCCACCACCAGTACCAGTAGACTCGATTACAGGAGTTTTAAATCCTGAACCACCAAATCTTTCAGCAACAACTGTTGCATAAGGGAATACCGTAGAAGAACCAACTATCTTAATTTGATCTCTTGCTTGAGCAACAGTTGCAATTGAAAGTGCAACTAAAGAAGCAATTACTATAGTTAGTTTTTTCATTATCTTTAATCCTTTCGTTATTTATTAAATAAAAGATGACAGACTCGTATAAATTTATTGAATCTTTAATATTACAGAATTATTACACTTTTGTTAAAAAGATAACTTTTTAGTTGTATTTCATTGAGACTATAATCTCTTCATTTTCTGTTTCTAAACCACCTTTACAAGAAACAGGGTTAACTTTATCTTTAAAAGCAAGTTCAGTTGTGGGTCTCAAAATAACTTCAAGTTTCACTAAATTAACTAATTCTTCTAAGACGCTTTGATCGTATCGCCACCTTGGCCATGTGCTTGGAGTAGAAAAAACAGATGTTAAATAACTAGTTGCCATGGTAAACCTATAATTACTCAAATTTTCGTTTTTCAACAAATGATCTCTTACTGAATTAAATATATTTCTACATCTAAATGAGTCTGACATATAATTCTCTTTTTTTAAATTCTCATTTACTGGGATTGAAACAATTAAATCTACTGTATTCTTCCAATAAGAACTGACAACATCCATATATATATCTTCATAAGGCACATCTTTATGTTTTTTTATAACAGGATAAGAACTCTTTAAGTCCTCTTCTAATCTAAAGATACCTATGTCAAAAACTGTTAATTGTTGAGTACGTAAAAGAGTAGAAATGTCTTTTGAATATACACTAGTTGTGAAAAACAAGATTAAATAAAAAAATATTGAAATATTTTTGAGTATTTTAATCATTATAAAAACTTAAATAAAATCTATACACGAATCAATCAAAGAAATGTTAAAGTTTTCTCAAATAAGGGTTGTAAAATGAAGTTTTTTTTAAATTTTTATTTCGAAGGCAAATATATTCTAATTTCAGTGCCTTTTCCAACCTCTGAGAGAATCTCAAAATCACCTCTGTGCTGGGTAATTATGTGTTTAACAATAGCTAATCCTAAACCAGTTCCGCCAGCTTTTTTACTTTGATCTGTGTCCACCCTGTAAAATCTTTCTGTAACACGTGAAATATGTTCTTGAGGAATACCATAACCTTCATCTTTAATACCAATCATTATATTCTTTTCTAATAGTTTGTTACTATTTTCATTTTTAGAAATATATATATTTTTATTTTCTGAAGAATATTTTATTGAATTATCTAAAAGATTAGAAAAAACTGTATTTAATCTTTTTTCATCCCCTATTACAATTGATGTATCTGTTAATTGATTTTTAACAGTTATATTTTTCTTTTTTAAAACAATTTCAAAATTACTAATAATAGTCTCAAAGAGTTCATTAATATTTACTATTGATGTAGGTCTTATATGTTCATCAAGTTCAATCCGTGTAAGAATTAAAAGATCATTAATTAAACTTTCCATCCTTGATGATTGTTCTGATAAAATTTTCATAAATTTTTTTTTAGCCTTTTCATCATCAGACGCTGGGCCTTCAATAGTTTCTAAAGATCCTTTGATAGCCATCAAGGGCGTTCTTAATTCGTGGCTTACATTGGCTACAAAATCAGTTTTAAATTTTTGTGCTTTTGTAATTTCAGTAAAGTCTTTTAAAAATAACACAACAGAATCTGGCTCGGTAAATAAATGAGTTGGGCCAGGAATAATATAAATTTTATAAAATTGATATGATGGGAGGTCTATTTCAATGTTGATATTTTTTGTTTTATTTTCAACGATAGCTTTTTCAATATTTTCTATTAATTCTGGTTTTCGAATTACAGAAGATATGTTTTTATCAATTAAATTACTTCCAAATCTTTTTAATGCACTTGGATTGGCATATTTAATTATGTTAAATTTATTTAATGCAAAAAACTGATCCTCAAGTTCATCAATAATTACTCTTTTAGTTTTTTCTTCTCTTTTGTTAACTATTGTAGCGGTATTTATTGATCTGTTTTTTTTTTGATTAAGTAAATATAGGAGATAAACGTTAACAACTATAAGTAGAATGATGAAATATTCCATAAATTTAGATGGCTTAATTTTGCATCATTACACTTTTTAATGCAAACAAATTAAGAGAAATTAACTAATGATTTGGTGAAATATTATTAAAAAATATTTTTGCAGTTTCTTCCCAGGTGAATTTTTTTGCAAATTCAAGACAATCATTTCTGTCAACTTTTAAAGCTTTATGTGCTGAAACTTTAAGATCATTATCTAAACAATCTATATTGGACCCTTCAAATATATCTTTAGGACCTGGAACAGGATAAGCAGCTACAGGTGTTCCACAATTTAAAGACTCGCAAACTACAATTCCAAATGTATCTGTTTTGCTTGGAAATACAAAAACATCAGAGGATGCAAAATGAGATGCTAATTCACCATTTGTTTTTTCTCCTAAAAAAATATCTTTAGGGAATTCTTTTTTTAATTTTTTTAAATCAGGTCCCTTTCCTATTATTATTTTTGTACCTTCTAAATCACATTCTAAAAAAGCTCTTATGTTTTTTTCAACTGCAACTCTTCCAACATAAATCCAAATCGGTCTTTTATGAGGTAAATCAATTTTTTTCGGGGTCTTAAAAGCTCCATGATTTCCTCCTCTAGTCCAAGTAATCATTTTATTATTATCTATACCTATATCGATTAATTCTTTTCTCATAGATTCTGTTGTTACTAAAATTCTCTCAGCCTTGTTATGAAAATTTGCTAAAAATTTTTCGGCCCATTTTGCAGGTATAATAGGAAAGTAAAGTTTAAGATATTTATCAAATCTTGTGTGGAAACTCGTAGTAAACTTTAGATTATTTTTTAAACAATATCTTCTTGCCATAGTCCCTATAGGACCTTCGGTAGCTATATGAATTGCATCAGGTTTTATTTTCTTTATTAAACTACCAACTCTTGGCCAAACATTAATAGATAATCTAATTTCATTATATTTTGGCATCGGAAAAGTTAAAAATAATTCTGGTGTGATATATTCTATGCTATGACCTTGTTCTTTTAAGACCTCACCTGTTTCATGTAATGTTCTTACGACACCATTTACTTGTGGAAAATATGCATCTGTAGCTATTAAAATTTTCATTTACTATGAAGCTTTTTTTAAGTCTTCAGTTTTAATTGGTTTAATTATTTCTTTTGTCTCTAAATATTGATCTCTTATTTTATCCCAATATAATATTTCAAAACTACCATCGTAATTTTCTGCTAATGCAGTACAAGATTCAACCCAGTCTCCACAATTTAAATAATTGACCCCATTAAAATCTCTATCCTCAGCATGATGGATATGACCACAAATTATTCCATCAAATTTTTTTCTTTTTGCATAATCTGAGAGTGTTTTTTCATATTCACCAATATATTTGACGGCGTTTTTAACCTTATATTTTAAATATTTTGCAAGAGACCAATATTCTTTTCCTCTCAACCTTCTAAAGAAATTAATTATTACATTTATTTGTAACAATAAATTGTAAGCTATTGATCCAAGTTTAGATAGCCATTTAGCATGTTTCATAACACCATCCCAAGCATCACCATGAACAACAACATATTTTTTTCCAGCATTTGTTTCATGAATAACTCTATTAACCATATGGATGTCACCAAAATGCATTGGAATAAATTTTCTTAACATTTCGTCATGGTTGCCCATAATATAGAAAACTTTAGTACCATGTCTTGCTTTTCTTAAAATTTTTTGGATTACATCGTTATGTTCTTGAGGCCAAAAAAAACTTTTTTGCATTTCCCAGACATCTATAATGTCTCCTACAAGATAAAGATTTTCAGATCTTGAGTTTTTAAAAAACTCTAAAAGCTTTTTTGCCTGACAACCCTTGGTACCTAAATGCAAGTCAGAAATAAATATACTTTTGTATTTAAGTATATTAGGCATTTAAAAAACCATTTTTTAACACAACTGTAACACGAATCATCTAATTCTTATCTCATTTAAATGTTAAAGATTTGTTAAAATTTTTTTAAGGAATAATTATGTTATATTGTTTAATTTACAATCAAAATTCTTCGTCTGGAAGAAAATCAAAATTCATAAATAGGGTTTTATCTAAGTTAAAGGAAAATAATTCTGTAGAATACTTTGAGACAAAAACAATAAATCAAGCTAAGAAAATTTTTAAAGATTTTAAACAAAAAAATTATGATCGATTAGTAGTAGCTGGTGGTGATGGTTCAGTTTCTTTTGCAATTAATGAATTAATTAAAAATAATTTTAATTTTAAAGATGATTTTGCCATAGGTTATATTCCTGCTGGTACTGCAAATTTGCTTCAAGCTGAATTATCAATGAATAAAAAAGTTGATGATATAGTCAATGTATTGATTTCTAACAATTATAAATCCTCTAATCTTGTAAAAATTAACGAGAATTATTTCTTTTTAATGGCCGGTATAGGTTGGGATGCAAAAATTGTTCATTCAATTAATTCAAAAATTAAAAAAATTCTTGGTAAAATTATTTTCGGTATTAAAGGTTTTCAACATTTCTTATTTATGAATAATAAAAAATTAAATGTAACTTTTGATGGGCAATTTTATCAAGCAGACTGGATATTATCCTCAAATACCAAATATTACGCTGGACATCATAAAATAAATAAAACAAATATTTTTGAGGATAAATTAGTCACCTATATTTTTAAGGATTTGACTAGGATCAGTTTATTATATTCTATATTCTTAATAATTCTTAATGGTGATTTAAGTAAAAACAAAAATGTTATTACTACTTATTCACAAAACATTACTATTGATGGAAATGATTTGATACCTGTTCAAATTGATGGAGATAATTTTGGTTCATATAAAAAAATTCATTTAAATCTATCAAATAAAAAAGTGAATTTTCTTGTAAAATAATTATTTTACTCTGCCATAAACATCTTGATATCTAACTATATCAGTTTCTTTTAAAATCGAACCTACTTGAGCTTCAATAATTTTTACTGGTTTTTTATACGGGTTTTCTATTCTATGGATTGCACCTAATGGAATAAAAATAGTTTCATCAGGTTTCATTGTAAAATATTTTTTATTTAAAGTAATTTTAGGCTTACCATGAGTAACGACCCAATGTTCTGCTCTATGATGATGTTTTTGAAGACTTAATATACCTTTTGGTTTTACATATAATTCTTTAATCAAAAATTCCTTACCATTAAATAAATTTACATAACTACCCCAAGGTCTATGAAACACATTCTTCTTTTTATAATAATGTCTTTTATTTCTTCCATACATTTTACAAATTTCTTTCCAAGAACCTAAGTCAGACCAAGGAATATCTAATTTGATAGCATTGATATCTTTAGTTTTTTCTAATATTGCATAGTCAAAAGACTTAGCTGTTGCTTTAGTAAATGCTTGTTTGTTTAAATAATACACATTACTTTTACATTTTGCTTTTGTTACAGCTTTGTTACAGTTTCGGTAAATATTTGGCTGATATTTCTTAAAATTATTAATTATTGAATCTTTTCTCAAATAAAACATTCCAGAATTCCAATAACCTTTTTTACTAATTATTTGTTTAGCTCTAGCTTCTTTAGGTTTTTCTACAAATCTAGAGACTTTATTATTTTTTGTTAAAAAATATCCAAATTCACTGGAAGGCATTGTAGGTTTAATTCCAAATATAAAGATATTATTATGAGTGAGTTTCTTTTGTTTTTTTTTGATAGCTTTATTAAATAAACTGACCCTTTCTATTAGTTGATCAGCTGCTAAAAACATCAAAGGTTGTTCGTTTGGAATATCTTTGATTAATGCCGTACTTAAAATAGCTGGTGCTGTATTTCTTTTAGCTGGTTCTAAAACTATCTTAAATTTTCTTATTTTGTGTTTCTTTAGATGTTGTTTTACTTGTCTTAAATATTTTGCATTAGTACTTATAATTGGAGCATCAAATATAGACGCTTTAACTCTCTCTAAAGTTTTGCCTAATAAAGTCCAGTTACCAAAATCTATAAACTGTTTAGCTTGATGTTTTTTAGCTTTTGGCCAAAGTCTGGTTCCTGCTCCACCACATAAAATTACTGGTCGAATTCTCATTAAATCAATTCTTGTTTAGTTATCTTAATATTATAACCCTCTAATCCAATCACTTTTTTTGGTGATTTTGTGATTAAAATCATTTTTCTAATCTTTTGATCTTTAATAATTTGAGCACCAATACCATAGTTTCTAATAAGTTTATCATTACCTTTCTTATAAAAATCCTTATTTTTATAATCTTTAAGAGTTTGGGTAACAGACTTAAGATTTGTATCTTTTATAAAAACTAAAACACAATTATTGAACTTTTTAAAATAATTTAATGTTTTATTAAATGAATTGGGTAATTGTTGATTAATTAAATAGTTATGAACTACATTGGATGAAATAACTCTAACTCTTGGAATAATTCCTTTCTTAATAACACCTTTTATTAAAGCAAAATGTTCAGAACCATCAAGTAAATTTTCATATATCTTAATTTTATATTTTTGATTTTTTACTTTAATATCTGATGATTTCTTTAATCTAATTAACTTTTCTTTTTTTAAACGATAAGAAATTAGATCTTCTATCTTTCCAATTTTGAGATTGTGTTTTTTGGCAAAATCAAAAAGATCTTGACCTTTTGCCATTGAACCATCTTCGTTCATTATTTCACATATAACTGCAGAGTTATTTTTTTTTGCTAATTTTGAAATATCAACAGAAGCTTCTGTATGACCTGCTCGCACAAGCACTCCTCCGTCTTTTGCTATAATTGGAAAAACGTGCCCAGGTGAAACAATGTCTTTTTTATTTACATTTTTTTTAGAGGCAATTTTAATTGTACGAGATCTATCTTTTGCAGATATACCAGTAGTAATTCCTTTTTTTGCTTCTATTGAAACTGTAAAAGCAGTTTTGTTTCTTGATTGATTGACTGGAGACATAAGAGATAAATTTAACCTTTTAGCTTGTAAGCTATCTAGGGCTAGACAAATTAGACCTCTTCCATATTTAGCCATAAAATTTATATTTTTAGAATTAGTATCTGAAGTAGATATAACAAGATCACCTTCATTTTCTCTCTTTTCATCATCAACTAATATGAACATGCCACCCTTCTTGGCAATTTTAATGATTGTTTCAATTGAGGAATAATTACTTTTTTGCATTAAAAAAATTTTTAACGTATTTAGAGAGAATATCTATTTCAATATTTACAAGACTTCCTTTTTTAACTCTAGATAAATTAGTTAATTTATAAGTATGAGGAATTACCCATATCTGAAACCCTTTTTTTGTTACTTTCGATATTGTTAAAGAAATACCATTGATGCAAATTGAAGCTTTTTCAATAATATTCTTTCTCTCTCTAGAATTAATTTCAAAATCAAAGATATAAGATTTATCTACTTTTTTAACACTTAAAACTTTACCAGTAGTATCAACATGTCCTTGACATATATGACCTGAAATTTTCTGACCATATTTAAGTGGAAGTTCTAAGTTAATTAAATCTTTTATTTTTAGAAATTTAAATTTTGACCTTTTAACGGTTTCATTAGAAAGATAAAATTCCATAATTTTTTTTTTTATTGTAATCAATGTCAAACATACGCCATCACAGGCAACTGACACTCCGATATCTTTATTATTTAATTTGAGATCAGATTTCACAAAAATATTTATACCCTTTGATCTTTTAGATATTTTTTTAATTAAACCTTTGTTAAATATAATTCCGTTGAACATTTTATCTTTTATAAATTGTAATGTTATCTTTAGCTAGTTTAGAACTAATTTTAGATTTTTTTTTATATCTACTATTTAATATACTAAAAGATGTGAAGAATTTATGTTTTCCACTAGTTTTCAGGTTTTTAGGGCTTTTAAACAGGTAAAATTTATCAATTAATCTATCTTTAATCAAATTTTTAGTAATCTCATCACCCCCTTCAACTAATAAATTTCTTGTACCTAAAGTATATAATTTTTTTAAGATTATCCTTAAATTAAATAATTTGTTGTTATCTACTTTAGATTTAAACAGTGTTAATCTTTTCTTTAAGATTTGTTTTTTTTTATTATTTGAAGAATTATGAAATATAATTGTATTATTTTTTTTTGATGATTTAATAATATAACTATTCATTTTTATTTCTAAGTTTCTATCTAAGATTATTCTTTTAGGTGAAAATTTTTCAAAACCTTTTAATCTACAATTTAGTTTTGGATTATCAGTGTTTAGAGTTTTGGCTGAAATCATTATAGAGTCGTTTTTATATCGTAAATAATGAGTTAATTTATCAGATGACTTATCAGTTATTCTTTTAGTTCCTTTGCTATAAATTAAACTATTCTTTGAAACAGCAATCTTTCCAGTAACAAAGGGTAACTTTCTATTTCTATTAACAATATAAGAGTCATACAAATTTTTAGCCTCTTTTTTTAAGAGACCTTTTTTAACTTTTATCTTTTTATTTGATAAAATTTTAAAACTTTTTCCTTTAACTTTTTTATCAATATCATCCATCCCATAAATAATTTCACTAATACCACTTTTAATAATGCTATTAGTACAAGGGGGTGTTTTGCCATAATGATTACAAGGCTCAAGGGTCACATACATTTTTGAACCTTTTAATTCCTCTAAAGAATTATTAATTGCGTTATGTTCAGCATGGGGTCTTCCTTCTAAGCCAGTTTGACCAATCGAGATTACCTTATCATTTTTAACTATTAAACATCCTACTGATGGATTATCTCCAGTTAGCCCTTTTCGAGCACTTGCTAGATTTAAAGCAAGTTTCATATAATTTTTATCTTTTAATGTGAATTTATCTTTTTTTGAAGACATCTATTTTGTCCACAAATTGCACAAAATCTTTTTCTTCTCTAAAGTTTCTATAGACAGAGGCAAATCTTACGTAGGCAACTGGATCAAGTTCTTTCAAACCCTCCATTACCATTGTTCCAATAGTATTACTTGAAATCTCACTTTGACCAAGTTCTTCTAAAGATCTTGATATACGACTTATAAATTTTTCAACTGTTTCGGTATCTAAAGGTCTTTTTTTTAAAGCTATATAAATAGATTTTGCAAGTTTATCTCTATCAAATGAAGATTTTCTTCCATTTTTTTTAACTACCATTAACTCTCTATATTGAATTCTTTCAAAAGTAGTAAATCTCTCTCCACATGAACAAAGTCTTCTTCTTCTTATAGCGGTACCATCTTCAGTTGGTCGAGAGTCTACAACTGAAGTCTCACCTTTTTTTTCACAAGGGCAAATCATTTATTCAAATTTTTATAAATTGGAAAGTTAGAACATAAATCAACAACTTCATTTCTAACCTCTTCCTCAACTTTACTATTATCCTCAGGATTTTCAGATAAACCTTTAATCACCTTCGTTATTAAATTACCGACTTTTTCAAATTCCTTTAAACCAAAACCTCTTGTAGTTGCAGCTTGAGAGCCTAGTCGTATCCCAGAAGTAATCATCGGTTTTTCTGTATCAAATGGTATTCCATTTTTATTACATGTAATATTAGCTCTACATAAGCTTTCAGAAGCCATGTTTCCTTTAACGTTAAAAGGTCTTAGATCAACAAGCATTAAGTGAGTGTCAGTACCACCTGAATAAATTTTGAAACCATTGTTCTTTAAAGTTTCAGCTAACATTTTTGCATTAGCTAAAACATTCTTAATATAAGTTTGAAATTCTGGTTTAAGTGCTTCAAAAAAACCTGCAGCTTTTGCAGCAACTATATGCATCAAAGGTCCACCTTGATACCCTGGAAAAACTGCGGTATCAAATTTTTTACCTAAGTCTTCATCATTTGATAAAATTATTCCACCTCTAGCACTTCTAAATACCTTGTGGGTTGTAGAAGTAACAACGTGGGCATAATCACATGGATTTGGATAACCTTTTCCAGCAACTAAACCTGAGAAATGAGCCATGTCTACCATTAAGTATGCACCAACTTTATCTGCTATTTCACGAAATCTTTTAAAATCAATAACTCTTGAATAAGCACTACCACCAGCAATTATCAATTTAGGTTTATGCTCAAGAGCAAGTTTTTCAACGTTATCGTAATCTATCAGTTCAGATTTTTTATCAACATCATAACTGACTGCATTAAACCATTTACCAGACATTGAAATTTTTAAACCATGAGTGATATGACCGCCAGAATTTAAACTCATACCCATAAACGTGTCATGTGGTTTTAATAAAGCTAAAAAAACTGCACCATTTGCTTGTGCGCCTGAATGGGGCTGAACATTTGCATATTTACAATTAAAAAGTTTTTTAATTCTTTCTAGAGCCAGTTTTTCAGCTACATCTACATGCTCACATCCATTATAGTATCTTTTACCAGGATAACCTTCGGCATATTTATTTGTTAAAACAGAACCTTGAGCTTCCAATACAGCTTGTGAAACAATATTTTCAGAAGCAATTAATTCAATATGATTTTGTTGTCTAACTAATTCATCATTAATGGCATTAAACAAATCTGGATCAGCTTCTGATAAACTTTTTTCAAAAAAGTTTTGATAATCTGAATTTATATATTTTTTTTCACTAGACATAATTCATTATATTTTTTTTACTCTTTTTAAATGTCTTCCGCCCTCAAATTTTGTGTTTAAAAAAACGTTAATAATATTTAGAACATTTTTTTTCTTCAATAATCTAGAGCCTAATGTAATGATATTTGCATCGTTATGCAATCTTGATAATTTTGTTGATTTTAAATTAAAACATTGAGCAGCACGTATATTTTTGTGTTTATTTGCAGCAATATTCATTCCAGTACCTGAGCCACAAACTAATATTCCGACATGATTTTTGTTAAGCTTTACTTTTTTTGCTACTTTATGGGCATAATCTGGATAATCTACCCTATTACTATTTTCTGGCCCAAGATCAAAATATCTATAATTTTTTTTATCTAAATACATTTTAATATTTTCTTTAAGTTTAAAACCAGCGTGATCTGATGAAATAAATATTTTTTTCAAATTAATTAAATTTATGATTTAAAACACAAGCTACTAAATGAATTCTATTTTCTTCACCACCATTAAAAGCATTGTGATATTTTGTATTATTTGTTATCCAAACTGAACCATCAGCAGGCAAATGTTTC
>CACHOW010000006.1 GCA_902581695.1 uncultured Pelagibacteraceae bacterium
TAGAAATATTTCAATAATTATGATTAATTAGGTTTTTTCAATGAAATTATTAACTGGAAATAGCAACAAGGTTTTAAGTAAAAATATTGCTAAATATTTAAGGTCCAAACTTGTAAATTCGAGTATTAGAAAGTTTGCTGACGGGGAAATTTATGTTGAAATAAATGAAAATATAAGAGGAAATAGTATCTTTATAATTCAGTCAATTTCATCCCCCGCAAATGATAACCTCATGGAATTACTTTTATGTATAGATGCACTTAAAAGATCTTCGGCAAAAAATATAACTGCTGTTATCCCATATTTTGGTTATGCAAGACAAGATAGAAAAGTTGTTCCAAGAACATCCATATCTGCAAAATTAGTATCAAATTTAATTACTAAATCTGGAGCCGATAGAGTTGTTACAGTAGACTTGCATGCAGGTCAAATTCAAGGATTCTTCGACATCCCTGTAGACAACCTTTTTGCTACTCCAATATTTGCTCGCCATGTTAAAAAGAAAATCAAAAACAAAAAAATTATATGTGTTGCACCTGATGTTGGGGGAACTGAAAGAGCTCGAGCTTTAGGTAAGCTTCTAAATGTTGGTCTGGCAATAGTGGATAAAAGAAGACCGAAACCGGGGCAATCACAAGTCATGAATGTCATTGGAGATGTAAAAAATAAAACTTGTATAATTGTAGATGATATAATTGATTCAGGTGGCACTATTATTAATGCTGCTAAAGCCTTAAAAACAAGAGGTGCAAAGGAAGTTTATGTTTATATTACTCACGGAGTTTTAAGTGGGGATGCCGTAAAAAAGATTAAAAGCTCAGTAATTAAAAATTTAGTTATTACAGATACAATTGATAATAGCCACAAAACTAAAAATGTTAAAAACATAGAAGTTTTGCCAATTTCAGGCCTAATGGGTGAAGCAATTAAAAGAATATCTAATTCAACTTCTGTATCTGATTTATTTAAATAATTACCTTGATTATTTGTAAACATGGGTTAAAAAACTCTTCTTTATGAACTCAATAGAAGCAAACATTAGAGACAACTCTACAAAAGGACAATTAAATTCCATTAGAGATAGTGGTAACGTACCAGCAATTATTTATGGTGGAAAAAATGAAAACCAAAAAATATCAGTTTCAAAAAAACTATTGAAAGTTTTAATAGATAAAGAAAATTTTCTATCAAATATTATTTCTTTAAAAGTAGATGGAAAATCTCAAAATGTTCTGCCTAGAGAAGTTAAATATCATATTTTGAGTGACGAACCAACTCATGTAGATTTTTTAAGAGTACTTCCAGGAGTCAAAATAAAAATAGAGGTGCCAGTTAATTTTATAAATCATGAAAAATCTCCAGGTCTTAAAAGAGGCGGAGTTTTGAATATAGTGAGAAGGAAGGTAGAATTAAATTGCCCTAGTGAAAAAATACCAGAAAATTTAACAATAGATCTTAATGGAGTTGATATTGGCGAGAGCTTTAAAATTTCCTCAGTTAAATTAGACTCAGAGGTAACTCCTACAATTCAAGGAAGGGATTTTGTTATAGCTACACTGGCAGCACCTACTGTTATAAAAGAACCTGAAAAACCTGCTGAAGCCGAAGGGCCAGAAGGCGAAGAAGGAGCAGAAGCGGCTGCTGCTGAGGGAGATAAACCAATAGCAGATGCAACTAAAGGTGAGAAAAAAGAGGGTGATGATAAAAAAACTGATGAAAAAAAATCAGCTGAAAAAAAACCTTCTGACGATAAAAAATAATCTATAAAATTGAAAATTTAATTCCATTTAATTATGCTTTTATTTGTAGGATTAGGCAATCCAACTCCTGATAGTGAAAATAATAGACACAATGTGGGATTTAAAATTATAGATTCAATTAATAAGAAATTTAACTTAACTAAACAAAAACCTAAATTTAAGGGCCTTTTAACAACAGGTACTATTGGGGACAAAAAAATTTATGCAATAAAACCGTTAACGTTCATGAATAACTCTGGAATTTGTATAAGAGAACTAATTGAATATTTTAAGATAGATTCAGAAAATGTAATAGTTTTTCATGACGATCTAGATGTGGAGTTTGGAAAAATTAAAACTAAATTTGGTGGATCAAGTGCAGGTCATAATGGAATTGCGTCGATTGATAAATTTATAGGCAAAGACTACTCAAGAGTAAGGATTGGTATCGGTAAGCCCAAAGGGTCTATTGAGATTGCAGATTTTGTGCTACAAAATTTCGATGATGAAGAGACTATTAATATTGAAAAAATATCTCAAGACATAACAGAATCAATTTCTATTCTTGTTGAAAAAAAGTTAGATCTATTTTCAAGTACAGTTAACAATAAATAATGAGTTTTAAATGTGGAATAGTTGGATTGCCCAATGTTGGTAAATCAACTTTATTTAATGCTTTAACAAATTCAAGTAAAGCTCAGGCAGGAAATTTTCCTTTTTGTACAATCGACCCAAATGTTGGGGTAGTTCCAGTTCCTGATGATAGATTAAAAAATTTAGCTAAAATTTCAAATTCAAAGAAGATTATAAACACGACTATTTCATTTGTTGATATAGCAGGATTGGTTAAAGGTGCTTCTAAAGGAGAAGGACTAGGAAATAAATTCCTTTCTCATATAAGAGAAGTTGATGCAATTATACACATGATTAGATGTTTCGACTCTGATGATATTCAAAATGTTAATCCAAATGTAGATCCTGTTAGAGATTTAGAGATAATTGAAACTGAAATGATGTTAGCTGATCTCGAGTCTATTCAAAAAAGATTAGAAAAAAATAATAAAAAGACCTTGGAAGATGAACAATTAAAAATTCTTGAAACTACTTTGGATTATATAAATAATAACAAAGATATTTTAACTTTAAAATCTGAATTTGAAAAAAAACAAATCAATCAAAGTGGTTTACTTTCTTTAAAACCAAAGATATTTGTATGTAATGTAGATGAGCAAAGTATAAAAAATGGCAATCTCTACACCAAAAAATTTATTTCTAAGTTTGGACAAGAGAATAGTTTGATTATATCAGCAGATATAGAAAATCAAATAAATGAGTTAGATTTTAATGAAAAGAAAAATTACATGGAAATGATAGGATTAAAAGAAACTGGATTAAACATGTTAATTCAAAAAGGTTACCAAATCCTTGAATTGGATACTTATTTCACCTCTGGTCCAGAGGAAACTAGGGCATGGACTATACAAAAAAACTGTACTGCGCCAAAAGCTGCCGGAGAAATTCATACAGATTTTGAACAGGGATTTATTAGAGCTGAAACAATTTCCTATGACGATTTTATTGAAAATGATGGGTGGGTAAATTCAAAAACAAATGGTAAGATGAGATTAGAAGGTAAAGATTATATTGTCAAAGATGGTGATGTATTAAACTTTCGTTTCAATACGTGACCATATTCTTTTCATACTAAAGTAAACCAGAATCGTTAATATAATTAGATAAATTATTGCTTTAAAGCCCATTTGATGCCTTGATTCTAGGTGTGGCTCTGCAGCCCACATTAAAAATGTAGTTACATCTTTTGACATTTGCTCTACTGTTGAATTTGTGCCGTCGGCATACTCAATAAGTCCATCAGAAAGTTGGTTAGACATTTTAATTTTATTCCCATACATGTACTTATTATAATACACACCATCATCCAGGTTCATTCCTGCTGGAGGATCCTCATAGCCCTGAAGAAGAGAATAAATATAGTCAACACCTCCTGCTCTAGCTTTAACTAATACTGACATATCTGGTGGATAAGCGCCACCATTAGCAGCTTGCGCAGCTTTAACATTTTCATATGGCATTACAAACTTATCAGATAATTTTCCTGGTCTAGTGAACATTTCACCATCTGCGTTTGGTCCATCAACAACTTCAAAAGAGGCAGCTATAGTCTTAGCTTGCTGAGTTGTAAACTCTGGGCCTCCTTTTTCTGCCAAATTTCTATAACTCAAATATTTCATAGAATGACATGAAGAACATACTTCAGTGTAAACTTGGTATCCTCTTTGAAGTGAACCACGATCAAATTTTCCAAAAAGACCTTTAAAACTCCAATCAGTTTTTAAGTATTCAACTTTTTCTGCAGAGTTTGAGCTAATAGGGATACCTATTAGAAGTGACAAAAGAAATAAAATTCCAAAAAAATTTTTCACTTATCTTTTAATACTTTCATTACTTTTTGCCATTGCCAAGTTTGGAGATCCCCCAAGCACTGGTTCAGTAATGCTCATTGGCACTGGAAGAGTTTTTTCCCTAAAGCCTAAAATAGGAAGGATGACTAAAAAATGTAAAAAATAGTATGTAGTAGCTATCCGGGCAATTAATAAATAAAGCCCTTCAGCAGGCATGGCCCCGACGTATCCTAAAATTAAAACATCAGCAACTAAAATCCAGTAAAATTGTTTATATAAAGGTCTAAAAACTGCAGATCTAATTTTTGATGTATCAAGCCATGGTAAAGCAGCTAAAATTAAAATTGCAGATAACATCGCAATTACTCCTAAAAGCTTATCTGGAACAGATCTTAAAATTGCATAAAACGGTAGCAAATACCACTCTGGAACAATGTGTGCAGGTGTTACTAAAGGGTTCGCTTCAATATAATTATCAGCGTGACCTAAAATATTAGGAGTATAAAAAACGAAAAATGCAAAAACTATCATAAACATCAATAAAGCAAAACCATCTTTAATAACTATGTAAGGATGAAACGGAACTGTATCTTTCGAAGGTTTTTGAATATCTATACCAACTGGATTATTATTTCCTGGGACATGTAAAGCCCAAATGTGTAAGACTACTAAACCTAAAATTAAAAATGGTATTAAATAATGAAGAGTGAAAAATCTTGTTAATGTAGGGTTGTCAACAGAATAACCACCCCACAACCAAGTTACAATCCCCTCACCTACCAAAGGAATTGCACTAAATAAATTTGTAATAACTGTAGCTCCCCAAAAACTCATTTGTCCCCACGGAAGTACATAACCCATAAAGGCTGCTGCCATCATCAATAAATAAATAATAATCCCCAAAATCCATATAATTTCTCTTGGAGATTTGTAAGATCCATAAAATAAAGATCTAAAAATGTGAATATATACTGCTAAAAAAAACATTGATGCACCATTGGCATGAATATACCTTATTAACCATCCATAATTTACATCTCTCATTATGTGTTCAACGCTTTCAAAGGCCATATCTGCATGAGCGATATAATGCATCGCAAGCGTAAGACCTGTTACTATTTGAGTTATCAAACAGAAAGTAAGAATTCCACCAAATGTCCACCAGTAATTTAAATTCTTTGGTGTTGGATAATCAGTTAGATGACTTGCTAGAGTCAACAATGGGAGTCTATCATTAAACCATTTTCCAAATTTTGATTTAGGGATATAATTTTGATCACTCATTATTCTTTAACCGATTTTAATTGTATTAGTATTAACAAATTCATATTTTGGAATCTCCATGTTTGTTGGTGCTGGACCTTTTCTAATTCTTCCAGATATATCATAGTGAGATCCGTGGCATGGACAAAACCAACCGTTATAGTCTCCTTTGTCATTAAGGGGAACACATCCTAAATGAGTGCAGACTCCGAGCATTACAAGCCACTCTGGATCTTTTGCTCTATCCTCATCTTTTTCAGGATGTTTTAATTCTTCCATTTTAACTGACTTCGCTTCAGAAATTTCTTCTTGAGTTCTCCTTCTAATAAAAACTGGTTTGCCTCTCCAAAGAACCGTGATTGTATTTCCTGGAGTTAGTGAGCTCACATCTACCTCTGTGCTTGCTAGAGCTTTAACTGATGCGTCTGGATTCATTTGATCAATCATGGGCCATACTGTTGCGCCTACACCAACTGCCCCCACAGCATAAGTGGCTGTAAATAAGAAGTCTCTTCTAGTAGTTTTATTTTTTGACATAAGTAATTTCAATTAAATATACTCAATATAGATTATTTCTACTTAAATATATGGTTTCATATAATATAAAATAGTAAATTTACTACTGATAGAATGACACATAATATTATGAAACAAGGGCCAAAAATTGCATTATTTCAACCAGATATACCTCAAAATACAGCGGCTATAATTAGAACTTGTGCTTGCTTAGGAGCAAAATTAGAGATCATTGAACCCTGTGGTTTTTTATTGAGTGATAAAAGATTCGAAAGAGTAGTAATGGATTATATGGATGAGAAGAATATAATATTTCATAAAAGTTTTGATGATTTTTCAAATTCTAAAAAGAATCAAAGAATTATACTGATGACAACGAAAGCAAACGTATCTTATACAAAATTTAAATTTGATAGACGAGATACAATTTTATTTGGAAGAGAAAGTGCTGGTGTTCCTAAAAAAGTGCGATCCTTAATTAAGAATCAATTAAAAATACCTATGAAAAAAAACAAACGTTCACTAAATGTTGCAACTTCAGTAGCAATTATTTTAGCTGAAAGCTTAAAACAAACTGAATTAATTTAATATGAATTTAGAAATTAAAAAAGACTTAGTTAGTAATTGGTTTCAAACTCTTCAAGATGCTTTTTGTAATGATATAATCAAAATTGAAAGAAATAAAACTAAGTTTAAATCTACCAATTGGAAAAGAGACACTAAAAAGGATGAAGGTGGTGGTGAGTATAGAATACTTCAAAATGGAAAAGTATTCGATAAAGTTGGGGTAAACTTTTCTAAAGTTTATGGAAAATTTCCAAGAGAATTTCAAAAGAATATACCCGGAGCCTATAAAGATCCAAAATTTTGGGCGACAGGAATTTCTGTTGTCATGCATATGAAAAATCCATTAATCCCAGCTATGCACTTCAACACAAGATATATTTGTACAACGCATGATTGGTTTGGTGGTGGAATGGATGTAACACCCTCGAAGGTAGATACTGCAGAAAAAAAGGAATTTCATAAGATATTAAAAAATATGTGCAATCGACATAACAAAAATTTTTACAGAAAATATAAAAAATGGTGTGATGAATACTTTTATTTACCTCATAGAAAAGAAGCCAGAGGTATAGGGGGAATTTTTTTTGATTATAAGAAAGATAATTTTGAAAAAGATTTTAGATTTGTAAGAGATGTTGGCATCACTTTCCAATTAATTTTTAATAAAATAATTACAAAAAAAATAAAAAGAAAATGGACTGCTAAAGATAAAGAGATGCAGTACGTTAAAAGAGGTAGATATGCAGAGTTTAATTTATTATATGACAGGGGAACTAAATTTGGATTAAAGACTGGTGGAAATACGGAAGGTATTTTAATGTCGCTTCCACCATTAGCTAAATGGAAATAATATGGATAAAGAACCAATTACTCTTAATGGATTAAATAAATTAAAAAAAGAATTGATTTTTCTTAAAGAAAAAAAAAGACCAGAAATAGTTGCTGCTATAGCTGAGGCTAGATCTCATGGGGATTTAAAAGAAAATGCCGAGTATCACGCTGCGAAAGAAGAACAGTCACATGCTGAGGGACGTATAACGGAAATAAATGATATTATTGCTAGAGCTAATGTTATTGATGTAACAAAATTAAATAATGAAGGTAAAGTAATTTTTGGTTCAACAGTATTTTTAGAAAATTTGGACACTGGGGAAAAAATTGACTATAAAATAGTTGGCAAGGACGAGGCTGACTTAAAAAAAAAACTTATCTATTATCAATCACCTATTGGTAAAGGTTTGATAGGAAAAAACAAAGATGATTTGGTCGAAATCATTACACCTGCTGGGAAAAAGAATTTTGAAATTAAAGACGTAAAATATACTTAATCATTTACAATATTTTCTACCTGATGATCAGAGATTTGAAAATTATTTTTTACCCATAGTTCTTCAATTAATTTAAGTTTTGCACCCAATTGTTTTCCCTCTGGAATTTTGTATTTTTCCATTAAGATATCAGCACCTATAGGCATCTTTGGGACAGGTTTATTCAAATAATTTTCACATAATTCAATAAGATTTTGATCTATTTTTTTTGATTTAATAATCGCAAAGTTCAAAATATCAAGGGCTGCTTGTTTTCCATTATAATAAAAAATTTCATTTGTACTTTTTTCATTAATTTTTTTTACATTATTTTTTTCTTTATAAAATTTATCAATAATCTTGATTCTCTTTTCATCTTTTTTAGAAATATTGAATTTATATAAAAAATAATCAGTATTATCAGTTTCGTCAATAATCATTAAAGATATTAAAAAAATAAAATCTGATTTTCTTATTATTTCTTTTTGAAGAGATCTTAATTTAGAAAAAATTTTCATATTTTTTAATTCTGGGAAAATCATTAAAATCAAATCTAGACTTATTTGATCATTAGATAATTTTTCTAAAGTGTTTAATTCTGTAAATTTCTTTAATTCATCTAATAATCTCTCTTTAGAAAGCTTTGAGACACCTTTGATATTTAATTTTAATTTTCTAATAAGATCAGGGTTATGAGGATACTTAGAATAAAATAAAAAAAATCTTAAATATCTCAAAATCCTCAAATAGTCCTCTTTTATTCTTTCATCTGCGTCCCCTATAAAATGGATCACTCCTTTTTCTAGGTCCTTTTTACCGTCATAGGGATCAAATAAATTCCCTTCAGCATCTGCATATATAGAATTAATTGTAAAGTCTCTTCTTGATGCGTCCTGTTTCCAATTTTTAGAAAATTTCACATTCGCGTGTCTTCCATCTGTGAAAATGTCTTCTCTCAAAGAAGTAATTTCAAATTTATAACTATCTATCATAGCTGTGATTGTTCCATGATTAATCCCAGTTTCATAATAATCTATATTATTTTTTTTTAGTACATCACAAACTTTTTTTGGCTCTAAATTTGTTGCCATATCAACGTCATCTACTTTTTCTTTATTTAAAATTTTTCTTATACAGCCACCCACATATCTCACTTCACTTTCTTTGGAATAGTTATTAATGGCATTAAAAATTTTATTTGCAGGTGTATTTTTAGATAAATCTTTTATTCTTTGACTAATGAAATCTAAATTATTAGATCTGAAAAAAATTTTATCTAAAAAGCTTCTCATAATTGGCTGGGGCGCTAGGATTCGAACCTAGGATGCAGGTACCAAAAACCCGTGCCTTACCGCTTGGCTACGCCCCAATATTAAGTTCGTATAACACAAAAAAATAAAATTTATATAGTTTTTGAGGATATACACCAGTAATTTTTATATTTTTTATTAAACCGTTTTTTAGCAATATCGCATTTTCCTTTAGAATAAAAATACGCAACTAATGCTGAACCTGATCCAGTCATTCTTACAAATTCAGCGTGAGTTGAGCTTTCCAAAAAAATTTTAATTCTTTTTAATGAAGAATGCATAGATAAGGCAATAGGTTCTAAAGAATTAGTCATTTTTTTTAAATTGTTAAAATTAAACATATCCTTAGAAGGTTTGTTTAGTTTTGGCTTGTCAAATTTTCTTATTTTTGAATATATTTTTCTAGTAGAACACCCTAAATTGGGTTTGACAATTAAAGTATAAATTTTTCTGCAATCCGTAAATCGTTTAATTTTATTTTTTGAGTTTAAAATTGAGTTAGTAGAATCCAGGCCTAATAATACATCAGAACCAACTAATTTAGAGATTTTTATAATTTCTTTTTGGGTGGTCTTTACTATTTTTTTACTTATTAGGTAGCTTAAAATATTAGCTGCATTCATAGAACCTCCCCCTAACCCAGATTTAATTGGAATATTTTTTTTTATTCTTATTTTGAATTTATTATTTTTAAGTAATTTTTTGTTTTCTAAAACTTCAAGCAGCTTCGAAATGGTATTTTTTTTACTAATATTCCTAGAAAATTTGCCAGTAAAGGAAATATTATGTTTGTCTGAATTAATTCTCTTAATTAAAATTTCATCATACAAAGAAACAAATGCAACAATGCTTTCTATTTTATGTAATGTTGGTGTTTTTCCAATTACGTTTAAAGCTAAGTTTATTTTAGCATGTGATCTAATAATCGTTTGCATCTTTAAGAATTTTTCATACCCTCTATCATCTTGATATTAATTTTTTTAATTATTTCTTTATCAGCGTCTTCCATATCAAGAACGCTTGCCCAAAAATATCTTGCTTGAATTTTACGATCTAATTTCCACAAAATATCTCCATAGTGATCATTTACTATAGGATCTTCAGGCATCAATTCTACCGCTCTTTTTAAAAATTTTTCAGCCTTTGAGAAATCATCGATCAAATAATAAGCCCATCCAATAGAATCTATTATGTATGGGTCATTGCTTTTAGCAGCATAGGCTTTCTCTAGCATTTCGATTGCTTTATTAATTTTATAATCCCTTTCAAGCCAAGAGTACGCGAGATAATTCAAAATATAAGGATCATCAGGTTCAATTTCTAATGCTTGCAATAAATCTTTGTCTGCTTTATTAAATTTATTCAATCGCTCATAACTTCCCCCTCTTCTATAAAGAAGATCTGCTTTTATTTCAGAATCATTATTAAAAGACTCTATAAGCTTGGTGTAATATTTTATCGCTTGTTCATATTGTTTTGAATTCTTATAAAAGTTAGCAATATCAAATAATATTTTTTTACTTGGTTCTTTTATTTTACTAAATTCAGCTACAATATAGTTCAAAGACTCTTTTTCATTTCTTTGTTTCTCTATAATTTGGGCTTGTTTTTTAATTCGAAACCAATAATAAAAATTATCATCTTTTTTAAATTTTTTTAAAGTTTTTTTTGCTTTCTCATATTCTTGATTAAAATATTGATTTTCTGCAACTAAAGCTAAATTAAATTTAAATTTTGGATTTAAAAAATTTGATAAATTTAAATAAAAATTAGATTTTTTAAAATTGTCTTGTGAAGAATATAAATTTGAAACTAAAAATAAAAACTCTGCGACTATATCGTTTGAATTTTTACAAGAAAAAACTTTCGTTAATTTTTCAGAGCTTTCCTCCTCTAACCAACTTTTACTCTGAGATATTAGTAGTGTTGTATTAATATATTCAATATTATCAGTTATTTTTTTTGCATCTTCCAGTCTGTTGCTCGTTATTAAATGAGTTAAATAAAAAAATAGATATCTTGTATAATCTCCCTCAGGATCATTAATCAATTTTAAAAAGTAGGCATCTGTATTCTTATCATCTAAATAACACCTCTGAAATGCTTCAGAAATAATGGATAATTTTCCAAAATTTTGTTTTTGGTTTAAAAATTTTTTTTCTTTAAATAAATAAATATATTGTTTTAAACTTTCCCAAATTGCAGAATTAAATTTATCTCGTTTATCAAATTTTTTTATTTCATCAAAATATGCTAATGCTGTGCTCAAATCATCCTTTTTTAGGCTATCTAAGATAAGCAGCAAATAGGCATCAAAAAAATTTTGATCATCTTTGTTTTTATGGCTCTTAATTACATTTATAGCTTGTGAAATTTTATTTTCTAAAACTAAAGAATTAACATACCTTTTTAAATATGGCTCATGTGTATCGAGTAATATCTTAGACGAATTAAAAAATTCTAATGCTGATGAATTATCTTTATTTTCAAGTGCTACAATCCCAGAAAAATACTTTGAAAGGCTTTTGTAATTAAATCTTTCAAAACTATAGCTTTTAGAAATTACTAGAGTTTGATAAAGTAGTAAAATAGTAAGTAAATATTTAATTTTTTTAAGAAACATTTTTATACTTTATGACTAAAAAAGCTTTAAATCAAAATGCCAAATATGTTCAAGAATTGGAGGATATTATTGAGCCTGACTTCATTTTTGACAATAAACCTCTGAATAGATTCAAAATTACTAACAATATTGAGCAAAGTGATGAGCAAAATTTAAATAAAAAAACAAGACTTTTGGAACTTAAAAAAAAAATTAGTTCAATTGAAAATTGTAATTTAAAGGATAATTCAAAAAATCTAATTTTAGGAGATGGGGACATCAACAGTCCGATTATGTTAATTGGGGAAGCTCCAGGAGAAAAGGAGGATAACACAGGACTTTCCTTTCAAGGAGATGTTGGAGAATTATTAAAAAAAATGTTGATGGCTATAAATATTAGAAAAGAAAAGATATATTTGACATATACAATCAACTTCAGACCTCCAGAAGATAGAAAGCCAACAAGAAAAGAGACTCAACGTTACTCTGTATTTTTAAAGGAGCATATAACCATTATAAATCCAAAAATTATAATTTTAATGGGTAGTACAGCAATGGAGGCTGTCACAAATTTAAATAACAAAATTTCAGATGAGAGAGGTAATTGGAAAGAAATAATTTTAAAAAATAAAACTTATCCTCTGATGATTACTTATAGCCCCTCATATCTTATTAGATTTTCAGAAAATAAAAAATATTCATGGGAAGATTTAAAAAAAATAAGAAAAAAAATTGAGGATTTGGAGATAAATATTTTATGAAATTAATAGCAGGAGTTGATGAGGTTGGTCGAGGAAGTTTGATTGGACCAGTTTATGCTGCGGCAGTAATTCTTAATAAATCTATTAATAGAAAACTATTAAAAGATTCGAAAAGTTTAACTAAATCTAACAGAGAAATATTATCAAAATATATAAAAGAGAATTCTATTTGGGCAGTGGGTAAAGCATCAGTTAAAGAAATTGAAAAAATCAACATTTTACAAGCAAGTCTGCTGGCTATGAAAAGAGCTATAAGAAAACTTAAAAAAAGACCTACTATAGTTTTTGTCGATGGGAACAAATTACCTAAAATTGAAAATTACAAACTTAGAGCTGTAATTAAAGGAGATCAAAAAATGCCTTCAATTTCTGCAGCGTCAATTATTGCTAAAGTAAGTCGGGATAAAATGATAACCAAATTGGGAAAAAAATTTAAGGGTTACTATTGGGATAAAAACTATGGATATGGAACCAGACAACACTTAAAAGCTATAAAAAATTTAGGAATAACTAGCCAACATAGAAAAACTTTTTCACCAATAAATAAAATAAAATAGGTTTCACGTAGAAACACTAGATCTAGTTATCCTATAAAATAGATACACAAATCGATTCCAGTTAATTCAATCCCAGGTTGACCCTAGAATCTTTTTAGAGTCTAATTTGTTTTTATAAATGACTTTAAATTTTAAAAATAAATTAATTAATGGAGACAGCCTAGAGGAATTAAAAAAAATTCCTGATGAATCTTTTGATTTAGTTTTTGCAGACCCTCCTTACAACTTACAGTTAAAAAGTGAACTGACTAGACCGGATAGATCAAAAGTAAGTGCAGTAAATGACAAGTGGGATCAATTTGAAAGTTTTAAAAAATACGATGATTTTACTTACACTTGGCTAAGTGAATGTAAAAGAATTTTAAAAAAGAATGGGGCGATTTGGGTAATTGGGAGTTACCACAATATTTTTAGAGTTGGTGCAGCAATTCAAAATTTGGGCTTTTGGATCTTAAATGATGTTATTTGGAATAAAAAAAACCCAATGCCAAACTTTAGAGGAACTCGTTTTACTAATGCTCATGAAACTTTAATTTGGGCCTCTAAATCAGAAAAATCAAAATACACTTTTAACTATCAATCTTTAAAATGCTTAAATGATGATCTACAAATGAGATCTAATTGGGATCTGCCTATTTGTAATGGAGCAGAAAGATTGAAGAAGAATGGAAAAAAAGTACATTCAACACAAAAACCTGAAGCTTTACTTCATAGAATTTTATTAGCAACTTCAAATAAAAATGATTTGGTTTTAGACCCTTTTTTAGGATCCGGAACTACAGCAACCGTTGCCAAAAAATTAGGTAGAAATTATTATGGTATAGAAAAAGAAAAAACTTATTTTAAAGCTGCTGAACAAAGATTAAAAAGTACAAAACCTATTGAAGACAATTACCTAGACACCATTAAGAATAATAGATCTAAACCAAGGATACCTTTTGGTTCATTGGTAGAATTAGAAATAATAAAGCCAGGAACAACTATTTTTGATAATAAAAAGAAAATAAGTGCAAAAATCATGGCTGATGGAAGCATTAAACACGCTCAAACAGAGGGCTCAATTCATAAAGTAGCAGCAACAATTTTGGGCGCTGAAAGCTGCAATGGATGGACTTATTGGCATTATAATTTGGATGGTGCTGTAGTCCCAATCGATCATTTGAGACAAAAATTAATTTCAAAAAACTAATTTCTATACACTTTTCCCAAGTAAAACTCTAAAAATTTTTTGTTTTTAACTAATCTTTTCAGAAAGATGTTTCTAAAAAAAATTGTTAAAGGATTAGATAAATGAAAAGCAAACTGATTAAATTTTGATCTGATATTAACCATTTTTGTTTTGTTGACTCTATTCTTAAAAAAATTACTTTCTGTACTATTTTCAATACTTTTAAATAAATCATAAGCACTTTCTATAGACTGTGATGCGCCCTGAGCAAATGATGGCGGAAAAGCAAAAAAAGCATCACCAATAAAATGAATATTATTATTTTGTAGTTTATAGAAATTTTCACTTATAAATACTGGAAATATTTTTAATTCTTTTAGGCCATCTAAAAAGCTTTTATTTCTTGAAGGAAATTTATCTAATACTTTGTTGATAAATGAATTATCACTGAATAATGAGTAATTTTTTTGTTCTTTTATTGAGAGTTGGTATTTCATTATAGCTATAAAATTTAAGTCTCCATTTGGATTGACTGGATAAACTACGTGATGAAAGTTAGAACCTAAAAATAGAGCGATATTTTTACTATCAATATTTTCAGGAGATTTATTCAAGATGCCTCTAATTGCCAATGTATTATTATATTTAGGTTTTGATTCATCTTTAGACATAAGACTTTTACTTTTTGAAAAAACTCCGTCAGAAATAATTAAATGATCACATTCTTTTACTTCAGCATTTTCAAAAGAAAGTTTAATTTTTTTATCTTGTTGGTCTATTTTTGAAATATTATAGCCAGTTTTTATCAAACCTTCCAAATCTGTTTTTAAAAAATTTATTAAAGATGATCTTTTTAAAGTGGTATACTTGCAATCTTCTGAATTAAATTCTGTGATATCTAACTCGCATATCTTATCTAAGCTTTTATTTGAATAAAAATTGATTTTTTCTGGAGTATATTTTTCATTATTATGCAATTTTTCAAATCCAATTTCATTTAAAAGTTTGATACTGTTAACTGATAATTGTACACCATAACCCTCGTCTAAATCGATTGAGGTATTTTTTTCATAGATTGTAATTTGATAATTAGGATTTTTTTTGAATAAATTAGTAATGAATAATCCTGAAATTCCAGCACCTATGATCGCTATTTTTTTCATTAATTTCTCATTAAATATTTTACAATTTTTTTTGTAAATGATGGTAGCATGTAATTGTCTAATTTTTTTTCATTTATCCAATAAGGTGATTGAAATTTTCTGGTATTTTTCACATATTTGATTTTTATATTCATATTCATATTTGACATTTTAAAGTTTAAATTTTCATCAAAATTTTTTGGTTTTGATAACTCTTCCATAGGAAAGATTGTTAAATTTTTTAAAAAATTAAACTTAGTATTTTTAATCAATAAATATCTTTGGTCTTTTTTATAAACTTTTAAAAGAAAGTATTTATTTATATTTTTTTTGTTTTTTTTTGTTAAATCAAAATCTTTTTTAAGTAATGACTTACACTTTTTTGAAATAGGACATCGATTACATAAAGGATTGGTTGGTTTACAAATTAATGCTCCTAATTCCATCAAAGCTTGAGCGTAATCACTAGGTCTTGATGACATTCCAAATATAGATTTTTTTTTTATAAGATTATCTTTTTGAATATCTCTCTCTTTTTTCAAATACAAATATCGTTTTAGAACTCTTTCTATATTCCCATCTAATGGAATGTAGGCTTTATTAAATGCAATTGATAAAATTGCATTTGCGGTATAGTTTCCTATTCCAGGAAGTGATATCAAATCCTCAAAGTTATCAGGCAACTTTCCATCAAAGTTTTTAATAATTTTTTGTGCAGTTTTTTTTAGATTTCTAACTCTAGAGTAGTATCCAAGTCCTTCCCATAATTTTATTAATTTTTTGCTCTTGACTTTTGAAAGAGCTTTTAAATTTGGGATATCTTTTATAAATCGATTAAAATAAGGAATAACTGTTACAACCTGTGTTTGTTGTAACATAAATTCACTTACTAATGTGAAATACTGTCTTTTTTGAAAAGAAACATTTTTTCGCCACGGTAATGATCTTTTATTTAAATCATACCATTTAAGAATTTTTTTTGTTACTAATTGTTCTTTCATATGCATTTTAAAAAATATACTAAGCAGAGAAACGCAAGCATTCAAGGGCTAAGATCCTTCAAAGACACTTTGCCAAAAAACATTAAAAAAGTTATTAACAAAAGAGGACAAATTTATTCAGAAACTCTCAATAATTGGAAGTATTTTGTTGGAGAAAATTTGTTTAAAATTTGTTATCCAAAATCTTACAAAAATTCGAACAGTTTTACTGTAAGCACATTATTGATAATGGTTAAAAGAGGACATGAAGTTGATTTAGAATATTCAAAAAAAGAAATTATAAATAGAATGAACGCTTTTTTTAATGAAACAGTAGTTGAAAGAGTTAAATTTACCAGCTTTAATGATGAAAAAAAAACTACTATAAAAAAAAACAAATCAAAATTAAATGTGACAAATAAAAATTTTAATAGCAAAATAAATAATGTTAAAAATGAAAAAATTAAAAAATCTCTTCTTGAATTAACAAAAGTATTTAAAGAAAAATGAAAAAAATTTTTTTTATAATAATTCTTTTTTTTGGATCTTTTAGCTTTTTAAATGCTGAAACTAAAAGAATAGTTTCTGGTAATGAAAATGCTAAAATTACAATTATTGCATATGAATCTTTAACTTGCAGTCATTGTGCAGATTTTCATAAAGATGTTTATCCACAACTTAAGAAAGATTATATAGATACAGGTCTAGCTAAAATAGAATTTAGACATTTTCCATTAGATGCTGCCGCCTTTAACGCTTCAAAAATTGCCCAATGTAAAGAAGACCAAAATTTGAAAATTTTAGAAAGTTTATATTCTAATCAACAAGCCTGGGTAAAAGGAAGCACTATTGATGAAGTGAATGATCATCTAAAAAAATTTATTAAAAAAGAAGGCTTCAAGATTAATTTTGAAAAATGTATAAACGATAAAGAAATTGAAGATTTTGTTTTAAATGATCGAATCGAAGGAGCCAAAAAATTCAATATAAATGCTACTCCTACGATAATAATTAATAACGAAAAGTTTGAAAAATCTCTAAATTATAAAAATTTAAAAAAATCATTAGAAAAACTGATATAAGTTAGTTCATGGACTTTAAAAAAATCCAACTTAATGGATTTAAATCATTTGCTGATAAAACAAATTTCCTAATCGAAGATGGCTTAACTGGAATAGTAGGACCAAACGGATGCGGTAAATCTAATATCGTTGAGTCTCTGAGATGGGTTATGGGAGAAACATCAGCAAAAAGTATGAGGGGGTCTGGAATGGAGGATGTAATTTTTTCTGGAACTTCTAATAAACCATCAAAAAATATTGCTGAAGTTTCTGTCACTGTTGCAAATAAAAATGATAAAGGTCCAATCCAATATCGAGAAGTAGATGAGGTAAATGTCAGAAGAAAAATAGAGAAAGATAAAGGATCAAAGTTTTACATAAATGATAAAGAGGTCAGAGCAAGAGATGCTCAAATGTTTTTTGCTGATTTATCTACTGGAGCGCATTCACCATCAATGATTAGCCAAGGCAGAATAGGTGCTCTAGTAACTGCAAAACCAACTGATAGAAGAGCTATTTTAGAGGAAGCAGCAGGAATATCAGGTTTACATGTCAGGAGACATGAGGCTGAATTAAGGTTGAACGCGGCAGAAAATAATTTGAAAAGAGCAGATGAACTAAGGAGACAACAAGAAAAACAACTGGCTAATCTCCAAAAACAAGCTGAGGAGGCAACCAGATACAAAAATTTATCCGATGAAATTAAAAAAATTGAAGCTGGTTTATATTATTTAAAATTATTAGAAATTGATAAAGAAATAAGAGTTGAAAACGAAATAAATTCAGAAGCTGAAGGAGAAGTAAGTGGTTTCAACAATAAAATTTTTGAGATTGAAAGTTTAATTAAATCTGAAACAGACAAAGTAAACCCCTTGCGAGAAAAAAATATTGAAAATCTCTCAAAGATCCAAAGACTTAATTTAGAACTTCAAGGTCTTGATGAACAAAATACTAGAATTCAAGATGAAATAGAAAATATAAAAAAGACTCTTCAAACATTTGATGATGATATTGATAGAGAAAAAGGAATTGTTATTGATGCGAACTCTAACGAAAAAAGACTTAAAGAAGAAAAAAATGATCTTATCGAAGTAGACTCTAAATATTATGAAACAGAAAAAAAATCTAATGAAGACTTAGATAATGCAAAAAATAAGTTAAAATTAGAAACTGATAAAGTAAAAGAATTAATTAATTCGAATAAAAAGGAGGAAGCAATCAATTGCCTAGATAATTGTAAATTACTCATCGACCAATATGCTGAGAGTTATAGTAAAAATCAAAATATTAAAAAAGATTCAATTAAAAGAAATGAAAGAATTAGTATAATCGAAAAAGAAATTGAGAGTTGGAAAAATTTACTTTCAAACTCTGAAAAAATGGTAAGTGAATTAACCGAAAGGAAAAAAAAATTAAGTGCACAATTAGAAAAATTAGATAATCAACCCAAAATACAAGCAGAGAAAAAAGGACAAATTTCTGAAGGGTTAAGAATTTCCGAAGAAGAAAAAAATGAAAATGACTCTATTATTAATATCACAGATGAAAGAATTGAGACTCTTAGAAATCAATTAAATGAAATTCAAGAACAATCTATTCAAATTAGAGAACGTAAGGCAAGCTCAAGTGCGACAATCGAAGGTCTTCAGAAAAGAAGAAATGATTTGATCGATAGGGTAAATTCTGAACTGAATTTTTTGGAACAAAATATATTAGAAAATTCTAACCTATTTGGAGTGGAAGAACTTCCAGATGCAGTTATCCAAGAGGATTTATTAGATAAGAAAAAACAAGAAAGAGAAAAATTTGGATCAGTCAATTTAAAAGCAGATGAAGAAACAAATAAATATGAGTCAGAAATAAAAAAAATGGAGAATGATAGATTGGATTTGGTAACTGCTATTTCAAAATTAAAAGAGAGTATTCAAGAGCTTAATCAAAAAGGAAGAGAGAGATTATTAGAGGCCTTTGAAAAGGTAAATAGAAAATTCAATGATGTTTATACAAAATTGTTTAATGGAGGAAACGCAAAATTAGAGCTTATTGACTCTGATGATCCTTTAGAGGCAGGGTTAGAGATGTTGGTTAGCCCTCCTGGAAAAAGACTACAATCTATTACTTTGTTATCTGGTGGTGAACAGGCATTAACAGCTCTATCTTTAATTTTTGCAGTTTTTTTAACTAATCCATCTCCAATTTGTGTGCTTGATGAAGTCGATGCGCCATTAGATGATGCTAATGTAACTAGATTTTGTAACTTACTCGAGGAGTTAATAAGCATAACAAATACTAAATTTATAATCGTAACACACCATGCTTTAACCATGTCCAAAATGAACAGACTATATGGTGTAACAATGCCTGAAAAAGGTATTAGCCAATTAGTTGCTGTAGATTTACAAAAAGCAGAAAGTATGGTTGCCTAATATGACTGAATTATAATGTCCAAAGATCCTTTCAAAACTCGCTTAGAGATTGCAAAAAAGAAGATGTTCAAGAGAAATTTAAGTGAAAAAAAACACAATCCATCGCCTATTGGTTCAGCTTTTAAGCTAAGTACAGAGCTTGTATCGGCCGTAGCAGTAGGGACAATTATTGGGTTTATTTTAGACAAGACCTTTGGTACTAAACCCTGGTTAATTTTAATATTTTTTTTTGTAGGGGTAGTTGCTGGTATTACCAATGTAATTAAGTCTGCAAAAAACATGCAAAAATAGAAATATACTTATGGCAGCAAATCCAATGACACAATTCGAAGTTTATAGAATTGGTCCTGAGATTAAAATAGGAACTTTTGACATCTCATTCACAAATGCAAGTTTGTTTATGGTTGTCAGTTCTTTAGCAATTTTAATAATTTTTAATTTAGGTTCGAAAAAAAAATCTGTGTTACCAAATAAATTACAGCTTTTGGCTGAACTTAGTTACACTTTTGTATCAAAAATGATAAGTGACACAGCTGGCTCTAAAGCTAAGCCCTATTTTGCTTTTATATTTTCATTATTTATGTTTGTGCTTTTTTGTAACATGTTTGGTATGATTCCATATACTTTTACAGTGACCAGCCATATTATTGTTACTTTTATGCTTGCAGCATTCATTTTTATTGGGGTAACAATTATAGGCTTTATAAAACATGGTTTTGGATATTTAAAACTTTTTGTACCAAGTGGAGTGCCGATTGTTTTACTTCCACTAATAGTTGTTATTGAAATTATTTCATACTTAAGTAGACCAATTAGCTTATCAGTTAGATTATTTGCTAACATGATGGCTGGTCACACAATGATGAAAGTTTTCGGAGGCTTCGTAATAAGTCTCGGAATAGTCGGTGGATGGCTTCCACTGAGTTTCTCGGTTGCATTAACTGGTTTGGAGATCTTAGTTGCCTTTCTTCAAGCATATGTATTTGCAATTTTAACATGCATTTATTTAAATGATGCATTAAATTTACACCATTAATTAACATAGGAGGATATAATGGAATTAGAAGCAGCAAAAATGATTGGAGCAGGTCTAGCAGCGATTGCACTAGCCGGTGCTGGTGTTGGTATTGGAATAATTTTTGGTAATTATTTATCTGGAGCGATGAGAAATCCATCTGCAGCTCAAAAACAATTTCCTAATTTACTTTTGGGATTTGCTCTTGCAGAAGCAACAGGATTGTTTGGATTGGTAGTAGCGTTAATTATCCTTTTTGCATTTTAAATTTGATGATTAAAAAAATATTTTTTCAGTTTATATTTTTCAATTTCTTTTACTTAAAAGAAGTTTTTGCAACTGAAAGTGGAGGTATGCCTCAATTGAATCCTGAGTTTTGGGTTTCTCAGATATTCTGGCTTACTCTTACTTTTGGTATTTTATATTTAGTTTTATCAAAACTAATATTACCCAAGATAAGTGCTAATTTAGAATTAAGAAAATCTCAGATACAAGAAAATGTTGAGGCAGCAGAAAAACAAAGAGAAAGTAGTGAGTCTAAACTCAAAGAATATGATGAAATAATCTCGAAGGGTAAGATAGAAGCAAAAAATATTTTTAAAGATTCAAGAGATAAAGCGATTAAAAATATTAATATTAAAAGAGAGGCTCTTGATGAACAAATTAACGAAGAAATAAAAAAAGTAGAAGAGGAAATTATAAAACTTAAAAAATCTGCACCTGAGAGAATAAATAAAATAGCAATTGAAACATCGTCAGAACTTTTAAAAAAACTCATTGGAGCTGAGGTAAACAACAGTAGCATCTCAGCAATTGTTGAAGATTTATCAAAAAAGGATGGGGATAAATATTATGATAATTGATTCTACTTTCTGGGTAGCTGTTTCATTTGTAATTTTTTTTGGAATTTTAATATATTTAAAGATTCCCCAAAAAATTAATGAAATATTAAATAAATTAATCTCAGATATAAAAAACGAAATCGATGAAAGTGAAAAACTTAGATCAGAGGCAAAGATATTGATAGATAATGCTCAAAATAAATTGAATACAGCTCAGTCAGTTAGTGATGAAATACTTCAGCAGGCTAAAATAGACAGTGATAAACTTATAATTGAGCTAAATGATAAATTTCATAAGTCGTCTGAAATCAAAAAAAATCTCACAGAAAATAAAATAAATCAAATGAAAGAGGCTGCAATTAAGGAAATTAAAGATGCTTCGATTAAAATTGCTGTAGACTCTGTTAAGAAAATTATTAGCACTTCCGTTGATAAATCTAAACTTGATACGTTGTTTCAAAAAAATTTAGATGAAACTAAAGAAGAATTAAAAAAAATTAATTCATAATATTCTTACAATTTTTTTAAAAAACTATAAATTATCATAATGAATTCTGTTGTAATAGGCTCAGGTTTTGGAGGTATAGCTGCTGCACTTCGATTGAAAGCGAAAGGTCATCAAGTTACATTAATTGAAAAACACCCGGATCTTGGAGGCAGAGCCAGAGTATTCAAAAAAAATGGATTTACTTATGATGGTGGTCCGACTGTAATTACAGCACCTTATTTAATTAACGAATTGTTTGAATTATTTAAAAAAGATCCAAATAATTATATTAAACTTTCTCCTCTGAAAGTTTGGTATCAATTTGTTTTCGAAGACAATTCTAAATTCAATTACTCAGGTAATGAAAGTGAAATGAAAAAACAAATTGAAGCAATCAATATGGATGACGTCAAAGGTTATGAAAAATTAGTAAATTTTACTAAAAAGATTTTTAATAAAGGATTTATAGAACTTGCTGATGTACCATTTGATAAACCTTTTGTAATGATGCAACAATTGCCTGCACTACTAAAACTTAAAAGCTACAAGTCAGTATACTCACTAGTTTCATCCTATATAAAGAATGAAAAGTTAAGAAGGATGCTGAGTATGCACCCCCTTCTCGTTGGAGGCAATCCTTTTACTACAACTTCTATTTACGGACTTATTTTATATTTAGAAAAAAAATGGGGAATACACTATTCAATGGGCGGAACGGGAAATATTATAAAGGGTTTTGAAAAGTTGATGAATGAAGTTGGCATAAAAATAATTAAAGGTCATGAAGTCAAAAAGATTATTTCTAATGGTAATAAAATAACTGGTGTTCAACTAGACAATCAAACTAATATTGAAACTAATAATGTTATTTGTAATGCAGATCCACCTGCTGTTTATGAAAAAATGTTAAATGGAAATTCAAATAGTTCATTAATGTTTAAGTGGAAAAAAAATAGAATGGAATATTCAATGGGATTATTTGTTTATTATTTTGGTACCAAAAAAAAATATGAAAATGTAGAACACCATACTATTAAATTTGGTAATAAATATAAAGAACATCTTGATGACATATTCAATAATAAAAAATTAAATAATGATATCAGTTATTATCTTCACAGACCCTCTGCTACAGACAAATCTATGGCTCCAGAAGGACATGATTGTTTTTACGTTCTAGTTCCAGTTCCTAATAACCAATCGAAAATTGTTTGGTCTACTGAGGGAGAAAAGTTGAAAGATTTAGTAATCGATAAGATGGAAAAAGATTTAATGCCAAATCTAAAAGAAAATATTGTTGAAGATTTTTATTTAACACCTGATTATTTTGAAAAAGATTTAAACACGAAATATGGCTCCGGTTTTTCAATTCAACCGAAATTTTCTCAATCAGCTTATTTTAGATTTCATAACAAATCAGAAATATATGATGGACTGTATTTCGTAGGTGCAGGTACTCATCCAGGAGCTGGTGTACCCGGGGTACTTTCATCAGCAAAAGTTTTAGATAAAATTTTATAATGTCTAATAAAAGTTACTTATCTATTTACGCTAAGTCGTTCAGTTGGGCTGGTTTTTTTTTACCTAAAGAAACATTTAAAAAATGCTCTGCTTTATATGATTTTTGTAGAGTTGTAGATAACATTGCAGATGATAATGAAAAAATAGAAAATAAGGAAAAAAAATTTAATCATTTTGAAAATGATTTTAAACAAAAAAACTTTGATAACACTATTGTAAAAAATATGTGGAGCCTTATTGAGGAGTTCAATATATCTTTAAAAGTTGTCTACGATTTATTAACTGGAATCAAATCAGATATAAAGGCTAGAGTTAAATTAAATTCAGAAAAAGATCTCTTAATTTACTCATACAGGGTAGCTGGAACAGTTGGCTTGATGATGGCAAAAATTCTAAAAGTAAATAAAAAAAGTTCACTTAAATCAGCAATCGACCTTGGAATTGCGATGCAGCTAACTAATATATCAAGGGATGTAATCGAAGATTCAAAAAATAATCGTTTTTATATAGATAATAATTTTGATGAAATTTCGTCAACTATCCGTCTTGCAGATACCTTTTATAAAAATTCATTTTATTCAATTAAGGATATACCAATAACTTTACGTTTTTCTATTCTAGTTGCAAGAAGGGTTTATAGAAAAATAGGACATAAGATTCTAAATCAAAAAAATCTAGAAAATTATCAAAATTCAGGAAAAATATATGTTTCAAATATAGAAAAAGTATTAGAGACTTTTCTTTCAATCTTTGACTTACTTCGACTATCATTGACTTTTAAAAGTGATGATCAGATCCAACATGATCACATTTTAATAAATGAGGAAATAAATTTAGATGAAAGAATTTGATTATATTATTATTGGTGGCGGGTGTTCAGGTTTGTCACTTGCATACGAACTCCAAATCAATGAAAAACTTAAAGATAAAACTTTGGCTATTATTGAACCCAGAACTGAATATAAAAAAGATAAAACTTGGTCTTTTTGGAAAGTAGTATCTCATAACTTTGACGATTGTGTTAAGAAAAGCTGGGAAAATTTCTCAATCAATATACCAAAAAGAACTAATCATTTAGAATGTAAAGGTTATCCCTATCAAAGTGTTGACAGTGGATTATTCTATGAAAAAATTAACAACAAATTAAAAGAAAATAAAAATATTTCCTTCTTTAAAGATATAAGTGAAATTAATTCAAAAAATTCTTTTATTTTTAATAGTGTCCCAACTATTAAAAAAAATCATCATAACCTTTGGCAACATTTTTGTGGTGTAGAAGTTGAAACTAAAAACAATTTCTTTGACGATGAAATTTTTAATCTTATGGATTTTGATTGTGATCAAAGAGAAAGTGTGCATTTTTTTTACACTCTACCCTATTCAAAGACTAAGGCTTTAATTGAAACTACATGGTTATCAAAAATGAATGATGACTCTCAAAAAGACTATGACACACAAATTAAAGATTATATTGAAAATCACTTAAATTTAAAAGATTACAAAATTATTTATAAAGAAGAAGGTGCAATACCTCTTTTTTACCCAATAAATGAAAAAGTTAAAAACAAAATAAATATTGGAACTGCTGGAGGCATGACGAGATTAAGTACGGGTTATACTTTTCTAAATATTCAAGAACACAGTAGATATATAAGAGAGAATATTGAGAATATTACTCATGCTAAGAATTATAAAATTGCTAATAGGTATCAATTTTTAGATGAGATATTTCTTAGAGTTCTTGATAAACATCCAGAAAAAATGCCTGAAATTTTTTTTAAAATGTTTAAGGCCTCTCCAAAGACTGTTATAAAATTTTTGTCTAATAAAAGTAATTTTTTTGAGGATTTATCTATTATTTTTAGAATGCCAAAGTTGACATTTATAAAGGCTTTATTTTATTAATTTAATAAAAAATGAAAAACCAACTAAAAAAAATAAATTTTAATCATTCTTTCATTTTTTTTTTATTTTGTAATATTTTTTCTTTAACAATTTTAAAATTTGAGAATTTAGTATTTTCACCATTATTCTGTTTACTTTTAATTTTAAGTATTGGGGTTTCTCATGGTTCACTTGATCATATAAAAGGAAAAAAACTTCTGAAAATTTTTGAAATAAAAAATATATATATTTTTTATTTGATATATATTTTTATTGCCTCAACTGTAATAGTCTTATGGATGATCATACCGTCAGTTTTATTAACAATTTTTCTAATAGTTGCTTCATTTCACTTTGGCAAAGAAGATACTCAGTTTTTAATAGCTGAAAATTCATATTATAACCAATTATTATTTTTCTTGAAAGGTTTGCTCGTAATTTTAGCACCTATGTTTTTTCATTTTGAAGAAACAATATCTATATTCAAATTATTACTTATTGATAACGAGTCTTTTTATAGAACTTTAGATTTTATTGAAATGAATAACCTTATACTTTTTGGTATTATTTTAAGTACATTATCCAGTATTTTATTATTTGCTAAAAAATTTGAATTAAAAAAATTTACTATTTTTTTAGATTATTTTTCAATTTTAATTATAAATTATTATTTGCCACCTCTGATGGCATTTACAATTTATTTTTGTTTTTTACATTCTGCTAGACACGGTATTACTTTAATGCATGAATTAGATGAGAATGATTTAAAGAATGGGCTAAAAATTTTCATAAAAAAAGCTCTGCCCTTAACCATTCTTACTGCTACCATTTGTTTACTTGGGCTTTATTTATTAAATAATTCATACAATTTCGATAGTTCAATTCTTAAAGTTATATTTATAGGTTTGGCGTCTTTAACCTTTCCACATATATTGCTTGAGTATTTAATAGAAAAAAATGAAAAATAAAGAATTGAAAATATTATTGTCAGCTCCAAGAGGCTTTTGTGCTGGTGTAGAAAGAGCTATAGAGATTGTTGAAAAATCAATTCAGAAATATGGTACTCCAGTATATGTTCGTCATGAAATAGTGCACAATAAATATGTGGTAGATGATTTAAAAAATAAAGGAGCTATCTTTGTTGAAGAACTTGAGGAGATAAAAGATAGAACTAGACCAGTTATTTTTTCAGCTCATGGTGTTCCAAAAAAAATTCCAGAGGACGCTAAAAACTACAATATGACTTATGTCGATGCTACATGCCCATTGGTGTCGAAAGTACACAGAGAAGCTGAAAACCTAAATAAAGCTGGATATCATTTAATTTTAATAGGACATCAAAATCACCCTGAAGTAATTGGTACTATGGGGCAGTTGCCCAAAGGATCAATTGATCTTATTCAAAATGAAGATGAAGCCAAAAACTATAAAATTCAAAATAACAAAAAAATTTCTTATGTTACTCAAACCACATTATCAGTAGATGATACAAAAGATATAATCCAAATATTAAAAGATAGATTTCCAAATATAAAAGAACCTTTGAAAGAGGATATTTGTTATGCCACTACAAACAGGCAAATGGCAGTTAAAAATATTGCAAAAAAATGTGACTTATTTTTTGTGATAGGTAGTAGAAATTCATCTAATTCAGTTAGATTAGTGGAAGTAGCAAAAAAATCTGGCTGCTCTAATTCAATATTAATTCATTCACAAAGTGAAATCCCATTTGATTTAATCAAAAACGCAAATACGATTGGTGTTTCTTCTGGAGCTTCTGCTCCTGAGATTCTAGTTGATAATTTTATCAATGAGTTAAAAAATAGATTTACAGTCAGTATAGATGAGGTAGAAATTATTAAGGAAAACGTTGTTTTCAAAGCTCCAAAAAAATTAAATTAAAATGGCTGTTTATACAAAAATAAATAAAAAAGATATTTCTTATATCAATAAAAAATTTGAAATAGATAAAATTATAAGTTTTAAAGGCATTAAACAAGGGATTGAAAATACTAACTATTTATTAAAATCAAAAAATAAAAAATTTATACTTACAATTTTTGAAAAAAGAGTCTCTCAAAATGAAATACCTTTTTTTATGAAGTTAATGGATCAATTAAATAATTCAAAAATAAATTGCCCAAAACCTCAAAAAAATAAAAATGGAAACTACCTAGTCAGAATTAGAAAAAAGTCAGCTTGTATTGTTTCCTTTTTAGAGGGAAAAGATAAAAAGTTACTTAATTTAAAAAATTGTCATGAAATAGGTAAAATGATTGCTGGAATGCATTTATCAACAAAAAAAATAAATCTTTCCAGGAAAAACTCTATGGGTATTAAATATCTAAATCCGTTACTTAACAGTATTAAATTTAAATCAAAAAAATTTACTAATATAGAAAAATTTCTAAAGATAAATTTTAAAGATATAAAAATGAAATGGCCAAAAAAACTACCTAGTGGGATAATTCATGGAGATTTATTTATAGATAATATTTTTTTTAAAAAAGATAAATTATCAGGAATAATTGATTTTTATTTTGCTGCAAATGACTATTTTATGTATGAAATTGCTATTTGTGTTAATGCACTATGTTTTGACAAAAGAGCATCTAAATTTTTCTTAAATAAAAAAAAGGTAAAAAATTTAATTAAAGGGTATGAAAGTGTAAAAAAACTTTCAATTAGAGAAAAAAAATCATTAAATATTTTATGTCGTGGTGCAGCAATTAGGTATTTTCTAACTAGACTTTTTGACTATTCAAATACACCTAAATCAGCGCTCATTAAAATAAAAGATCCAAGAGAATATTATCAAAAACTCGTGATACACAATAATTTAAAGACTTATAAAGATTATTTGAAATAATGATTAAGATTTATACAGATGGCTCTTGCTTAGAAAATCCAGGAAATGGAGGTTGGGCTGCAATCATAAATAATAATGGTAATATTAAAAAAATAAGTGGCAGTGAAAAAAATACTACAAATAACAGAATGGAACTAATGGCTCCTATTAATGCTTTAAAAAGTATAGACTCTAAATATGAAATTGAAATTTATACAGACTCCCAATATGTAAAACTTGGAATAACTGAATGGATAAATACTTGGATAAAAAATAGTTGGCAAACCTCAAAGAAAGAAGATGTAAAAAACAAAGATTTATGGCTCGATCTATATAATCTTAATAAATCATTAAATGTTAAATGGATTTGGGTCAAAGCTCATGCAGGTAACCCGTTAAATGAAGAAGTTGATTTACTTGCTAAAAAAGCAGCTTATTTAGACTAATTCCAAAAAATTTTCTGCTGCAGATATTTCGCATGTACCAGTCTCTTTTTCCTCTTTTAATCTTATAACCTTCATATCTTCAACTAGCATTGTATATCTATTAGATCTTATACCCATTCCTCGTCCACTTTTATCAACTTCAGCTCCAATAGCCTTAATAAAATTTAAAAATGGATCTCCTATCATAACAATTTTATCACCAACATTATTTTCTTTACCCCAGGCATTCATAACAAATGGATCATTTGCTGCGATACAAATAATATGATCAACTCCTTTATTCTTATATTCTTGATGCATGTTTATATAACCTGGTAAATGCTTAGCAGAACAAACTGATGTAAATGCACCTGGTAAACCAAAGATTATTACTTTTTTATTTTTTAAAAATTTCTCAATATTTTTTTTTACAGGTTCCCCATCCTCTAAAACAAAGATTTCTGAATTTGGCAATTTATCATTTTCTTTTATTCTCATTAAATTCTCTCTTTAATATGATTCTTAATTTTATCTAGATTATTTTCGACTATATCATAATTTTCTTTTTCATCCAAAATATACAAAAGTTCATTGGGCAGTTCAGATTTAATATTAATTGCTTTTTCTATTGCGTCAGGAAATTTACAAGGATGAGCAGTAGCTAATACAATATTATTCCCTTCTAATTTCACTTTATCGAATGCACCATATCCAATAGCAGTATGTGGATCTAAAATCATATTAAATTTTGTATGAACATCTTTAATAATATTTAAAACCTCATTTTCATTCATACTTGAAGATAAAAAATGATTATTAATTTTATTTAAATTTTCTTCACTTATTAAGTATTTCCCATTTTCTTTAATATCTTTCATTGCTTTAGTCGTTTTTTCATCATTATGATTATTTAAATCGTAGATTAGTCTTTCAAAATTACTAGCCAATTGAATATCCATACTCGGAGATATAGTTTCGGCAACTTTTTCTACTTCATATGTTCCTTTGGAAATTGCTCTATGCAAAATGTCATTTTGATTTGTTGCTACAATAAATTTGTTTACTGGAAGACCAATTTTTTTTGATAAATAACCTGCATAAACGTCACCAAAATTACCAGTTGGAACAGAAAAATTAATGGGTTTGTTGTTATCCTCCATTAAATAATAACAGTAAAAATAATATACACTTTGAGCGATTATTCTTGCCCAATTTATAGAGTTAACACCAGACATTTTAATTTCATTTGAAAAAGATTTGTCAGCAAACATTGCTTTTACTAGGTTTTGACAGTCATCAAAATTTCCTTCAATAGCGATATTAAATACATTTTTCTCTTTACCAGTTGTCATCAATCTTCTTTGAACTTTTGAAATACGATTGTTAGGATGTAAGACAAAAATATTAATATTATTTTTGCCTTTAATTGCATCAATTGCTGCTGCACCTGTGTCTCCAGAGGTAGCAACGACTATATTTATTTTTTCATTTTGATTACTCAAATAATATTCATAAAAACCACCTAAAAGCTGCATAGCAACGTCTTTAAATGCTAATGTTGGTCCATGAAATAATTCTAGTATTGACCGATCACCAACTTTAACAAGATCAACTACGTTTTTTTTTCTAAAGACAGAGTAAGATTTATCAATGATTCTACTCAAATCTTCTTCACTCATAAAATCACCAATGAAAGGGGGGATAATTTTTTTTGCTAATTCTGTATATTCAAGGTTTTTAAATTCGTGCAAATCTTTTTTTTCATATCTGTGTAGTGATTTTGGAATAAATAATCCTCCATCATCTGCCAACCCTTTAATAAAAACATCCTTAAATTCAAAGCTGTTTGAGCTATTTCTAGTGCTTACGTAGTCCATTTAATAATTTTTTTTTCTAAAATATAAATATAACAAAAGAATTGAAATCGCTAATGAAAACCAAGTAAGAGCATATTTTTGATGATTATTTGAAATATTGGCAGTAATTTTTTTTGGCTTGGGAACTTGATAATTTCCATCTAAATAAATTATGTATTTTGAGAATTCCTTTCCAGTAAACTTTAATATATCTTCTCTATTTAAGCTAAACCAATAATTTTCTTTTATATCATTGTCTGGTTTAAAAATATTTTTTCTCCCTTGTAATTTTAAAGTTCCAATTATATCTTTTTCATCAAACACATTGATTTCCTTAGAGTTTTTTTTTTCAAATGGTATCCAGCCTCTATTGATTAGATAATTAATTTCATTAATTGAAATTGGATTAATAACTTCAAAACCTGGTGTTCCAGCATCATTAAGACTATATAAATATATTTGTTTTTCTAAATCTATTGAGCCTGATGTTTTAATCTTTAAATAATTTTTTGTATTAGAATTAGTCAATTCTACTGGTGGATTTTTTAAAGAATTTTCAATTTCGAAAATTAAATTATTCTTCCAATTTAAACGAATGATTTGCCATGAGCCAAGGGCAACAAAAACTAAAATAAAAAAAATTACAAATACTGAAAATAAAAACTTATGTTTCAAAAAATATAAATTAACTTCCCCAAATATAGATTGCAGCAAACAAAAATAACCACACTACATCAACAAAATGCCAATACCAAGCTGCAGCTTCAAATCCAAAATGGTGATCTTTATTAAAATGACCTCTCTTACCTCTAAACAAACATACAGCTAAAAATATAGTTCCAACAAGTACATGGAAGCCATGAAATCCTGTTGCCATATAAAATACTGATCCATAAATATGATCTGAAAAAGAAAATGATGCATGCTGATACTCATATATTTGCAAAAGAGTGAAACAAAACCCTAAAATAACGGTTAACCATAAACCTTGGATAAAACTTTTTCTATCATCCTCTAAAAGAGCATGATGAGACCAGGTAACCGTCGTACCTGATAATAATAAAATTAATGTATTGATTAATGGAATATCCCAAGGATCAAAAGTTTCAATATCTTTTGGTGGCCAAACATTTCCAACAAATTCATTTGGAAATAAACTTACATCAAAATATGCCCAAAACCATGCAACAAAGAACATTACTTCAGATGCAATAAACAACGTCATTCCATATCTGTGGTGAATTTGAACTACAGGTGTATGATGGCCTTGATGTTCAGCTTCGATAACAACATCTCTAAACCACATGTATGCCCCATAAATTAAAAGTGCAAAACCAAGATACATTCCCCATGAAACATCTGTATGAAGATAATAAACAGACCCTAATGCCAATACTAAACATGAAAAAGAAACGTAAATAGGCCAAGGACTTGGGTCTACTAAGTGATAATCATGTTTTTTTTCAGATGACATTTTTTTGGATTATGATTGTTTATAGTAATCTGTCGAGAAAAAAGTATACGACATAGTTACATCTTTTAAATTTTTTGTTGTTGGGTCGTTTACCATTTCGGGATCTAAATAAAAAGTCATTATGTATGTTGCTTTTTCTCCAGCTTTTAATTCTTGTTTCTCGAAACAAAAACAGCCTAATTTACTATAATACTTTCCAAAACTAGAGGGTGAAACATTAAAAGTTGCTACTCCAGCTGTAGGCTCATCACCGTAATTTTCTACTTCGAATTCTATTTTGTTGACCTGACCAACTTTCACATCAATAACATTTGACTTGGCCTTAAAATCCCAAGGTAAATTATTAACATTAGTATCAAATCTCACACTTACAATTTTATTTAATACAATTTTAGGAGCATTATTGGATACTTGGGTAGTTCCACCAAACCCTGTTACCCTGCAAAATAGGTCATACAATGGTACTGCTGCATAAGACAATCCCAACATTAGAACAAAAATTCCTGCTAATATTAAAGGTGTTAAGTTTTTTTTTTGTATCATATTGCTCTATCAAATACTCCAGTATTATATAATGTAAAAAAGAAAAGAAAAATCATAAAAGCGATAATTCCTAAAGCTGTTAAAATATTTTTTCTTTTAGTTTTTTTATCTGGAGTTATCATATAATCTTATCTATCAGAAAAAGAACAAAAACCAAAAATAAATATAAAATAGAATATCCAAATATTGCTTTTGCTTTTTTAGGATTAAATTTGTTTTTCTTAAAATTATAAAGTTCATAGCATAAAAAATTATAATAAAGAGTTAATAATATTGAAGGTATCAAGAATGCTAAACCTACAAAGTCTATTAAATAAGGGAAAATAATTACTGGCAACATTAATAAGGAGTAAATAAGAATATTAATTTTTGTACTTTCTACTCCATTTGTCAGTGGGAGCATCGGTATATTAGCTTTTTTATAATCATCAGATTTATATAAACTTAAGGCCCAAAAATGAGATGGAGTCCAAAAAAATATTATTAAAAAAAAAGTTAGTGGTTCAATTGATAGAGAGCCTGTGGCAATTGTCCATCCAATAACAGGAGGGAAAGCTCCTGCTGCTCCACCTATTACAATATTTTGAGGTGTTCTTCTTTTTAACCAAATTGTATAAACGAAAACATAGAATAAAATTGTTAAAAGTAATATTGCTGCTGAGATTCTGTTTGTAAAGTAATCTAGGGCTAAAACAGAAACTATAGATAAAGTAACACCTAAAATAAGCGCTTGGTTTCTATTAACCTTACCAGTTGGTATTGGTCTTAGACAAGTTCTTGACATTAAAGCATCTAGGTCTGACTCATACCACATGTTCAATGCACCTGCTGCTCCTGCACCTAAAGAAACTAGTAGAATACCAACTATCGCATCTTTAGTTGAAACAAGATTTGGTGATGTTAATAAACCAACAGCACAAGTAAAAATTACTAACGACATTACTCTTGGCTTCATTAACTTAAATAATTCAGAAAAATTAAATAAATCTTCCTGACTTAAGTTTCTTTTTTTAGCCTTTGAATTATTCATTAATTTTTTTGGCTATACTACTAGCTGTGTGTTTTTTGTGCTTCCTGATCATCTTCAAATTTTGGCAATTCATCAAATGTATGAAAATTTGGTGGAGATGGTACAGTCCATTCTAGGGTAGTGGCTCCTACTCCCCAAGGGTTTTGGGCTGCTGCTTTTTTCTTTGCAAATGAATAAATTAAATTTACAAAAAATACTGCTAAACCTGCTACCGCAACATATGAGCCTACTGAGGATATATAATTCCATCCGGCAAAAGCATCAGGATAATCTGCATATCTTCTAGGCATTCCAGCTAATCCTAGGAAATGTTGAGGAAAGAAAATTAAATTCACTCCTATAAATGTCAACCAAAAATGTAAATGTCCTAGCCATTCAGAGTATTCATAGCCTGACATTTTTGAAAACCAATAATAAAAACCTGCAAATATTGCAAAGACTGCACCTAAAGATAAAACATAGTGAAAATGTGCTACCACATAATAAGTATCATGCATTGCAGTATCTACACCAGCGTTTGCCAATACCACACCTGTTACTCCACCCACTGTGAACATGAATATAAATCCAAGTGCCCACATCATAGGTGTCTTAAATGATATTGATCCACCCCACATCGTTGCAATCCATGAAAAAATCTTGATACCTGTTGGAACAGCTATAATCATTGTCGCTGCAAGAAAATAAGCTTTTGTATCTGTACTTAAGCCTACTGTGTACATATGGTGTGCCCATACAACAAATCCTACAATTCCAATTGCTACCATCGCATATGCCATACCTAAATAACCAAAAACTGGTTTTCTAGAAAACGTTGAAACAATATGACTAATCATTCCAAAACCTGGAAGAATTAAAATATAAACTTCTGGATGACCAAAGAACCAAAATAAATGTTGGAACAAAACTGGATCACCTCCAGTTTGAGCCTCAAAAAATGCGGTTCCAAAATTTCTATCAGTTAACAACATAGTAATTGCTCCAGCAAGTACTGGTAAAGATAACAACAATAAAAATGCTGTTACTAAAATTGACCAAGCAAATAGTGGCATTTTATGTAATGTCATTCCTGGTGTTCTCATATTTAAAATCGTAGTGATAAAATTCACTGCACCAAGAATCGAAGAAGCTCCTGCTAAGTGTAGACTTAAAATTGCTAAATCCATAGCTGGACCTGGTTGACCTGCTTTAGATGATAATGGAGGATAGATAGTCCATCCACCACCCACACCTGTTTGACCTGGAGGGCCATCAACAAAAATTGATAAAATCAATAGTGTTAAAGAAACTGGTAACAACCAAAAAGAAATATTATTCATTCTTGGAAATGCCATGTCTGGTGCACCTATCATAATTGGAACAAACCAATTACCAAAGCCACCTATCATTGCTGGCATTACCATAAAGAAAATCATGATTAAACCATGACCAGTTACTAACACATTGTATAAATGATAATTTCCACCTAAGATACCATCACCAGGATGCATCAATTCCATTCTCATCAAGACTGAAAAAGCAGTTCCGATCACCCCTGCAACAATTGCAAAGATTAAATACATTGTACCAATATCTTTATGGTTTGTTGAATAGGCCCAACGTTTCCAACCTGTTGGTGTATGATGATCGTCGTGTGATGCTGTTTGTGTATACATATCTATTTACTCGCTATTTTTAATTTACCATTTTCAATTTCTTCTTTTGCAAATTTTACTCGTGCTTCTGATAACCATTCTTGATAATCCTCATCACTTACTACCTTGACAGTGATTGGCATAAAAGCATGTTTAATTCCACATAGTTCAGAACACTGACCGTAGTAAGTTCCTTCTTTTTCTGCTTTAAACCACGTCTCGTTAATTCTCCCTGGGACCGCGTCTCTTTTAACACCAAATGCTGGTAATGCCCATGCATGAAGTACATCATTAGCTGTGATTAAAACTTTTACAACTTTATTTACTGGAACAACAACTTCATTATCTACCGAAAGTAGCCTAGGTTGGTCTGATCTTAGGTCTTTTTCTTCGATCATATATGAGTCGAATATTATATTTTCATCAGGATATTCGTATCCCCAATACCACTGATATCCAACAGCTTTAATAGTTAAATCAGCTTTTGGAATTGTATCTTGTTTATATAAAATCTTAAATGATGGAACTGCCATTACTATTAAAATTAAACATGGAATTAAAGTCCATAGAATTTCTACAGTAACGTTGTGAGTTCTTTTTGAAGGGTTTGGATTTGCTGAAGCTCTAAATCTTACACATGCATATAACATCAAAAATAAAACAAAAACACTAATTGCAATTATAATTGGAAGTAAAAGATTGTTATGAAAATTGACAATATCTCTCATTCCATCTGATGCAGGATTTTGAAAACCTAATTGCCAGTCTTTAGGTTGATCAGCAAATGTATTTTCTGAAATAAAAATGCTTAAAATTATTAATAAAATTTTTTTCATTTACCTAGCTATATAAAGCTCTTTTATAAAAATTACACTTTAGTTTTCGCGACAATTTATCAATTAATCACGTAATTTATGATCGAAATTGCAGATATGACAGCTGTTTCTGACCTTAAAATATTTTCGTTAATTTTTATTGGCTGAACACCTTTAAATGAAAGAATCTTCTGTCTTTCAGCTTCTGAAAAATCACCCTCTGGACCTACAATAATGCAAACTGGTTTATCTGTAAGCTTAGATTTATCAATTTTTTTATTATTCGAATTTAAATCTGTAAAAATTAAATCTATTGAATTGGTTTTTAGAAAATTATTTAAGTTTTGAGACTCTTTAATTATTGGAACATTTATACGGTTTGATTGTTCACTTGCTTCAATTACAATTTTTTCTAAACGATCTTTATTTATTTTTCTAACCACTGTCCGGTCAAAAATAATTGGTAAAAATCTTGTAACACCTAACTCTGTTGCTTTTTGAATCATAAAGTTTTGAAAATTTGATTTAATAGGAGAAAAAGCTAACCATAATTCTTTAATATTTTCTTTTTGTCTTAATTGTTTAGTTGTTTTAAATTCAACAATATTTTTTGATATTCTTAAAATTTTTGCTTCCCATTCTCCATTTTTATTAAATAAAGAAAAAACCTCATTTTCTTTTATTCTCATCACTTTAGTTAAATAATGAGATTGAGACTTATCCAATTTGTCAATCATGTCAGCAAATAATGTCGCTGAAAAAAATAATCTAATAATGCTCATTTATGTTAAGTTAGTTTATGAAAAATATTAAAGCAATAATTTTTGATGCCTATGGGACATTGTTTGATGTCAATTCAGCTGCTGAGAAATGTAAAGATAAAATTGGAGATAAGTGGGAAGGTTTTGCAAATTATTGGAGAACTACTCAATTAGAATATACTTGGCTAAGAAGTTTAATGAAAAGACATAAAGATTTTTGGCAAATTACAGAAGACAGTTTAGATAAATCAATGAAAGCTTTTAATATTGATCCTTTAATGAAAAATGAATTATTAAATTTGTATAAAGTTCTCTCTACCTTTAAAGAAGTTCCAGAAACTCTTAAAATATTGAAAGAAAAAAATTTTAAATTAGCTATACTTTCAAATGGGACTCCTTCTCTATTAAATGAATTGGTTAAGAGTAATGAATTAGATGATTTATTTGATGATTTGTTTTCTATTGAGGAAGTAGGAATTTATAAGCCAGACTCAAAAGTCTACGACTTGCCTATTAAAAAATATAAAATTGAAAAAAATGAAGTTGCTTTCTTGAGCGCAAATACATGGGATGTCTCGGGTGGAGGAAATTATGGCTTTAACTCGATTTGGGTAAATAGGAATAATAGTATTTTTGACAATTTGGATTATAAACCTCAAAATGAAATTAAAAATTTAAGTGAATTAACAAAATTAATTTAAGGGGGAACATGATTAAAGGACAAAAAGCGGGAGAAGGAGCAATTGCAATTGACGTTGAACAAGGGAAGTCTTATTATTGGTGCAGTTGTGGTATGAGCTCTAAACAGCCGTTCTGTGATGGCTCACACAAAGGAACTGAATTTAATCCTGTGAAATATAAAGCTGAATTAACAAAAAAAATGTTTTTTTGTGCTTGTAAACAGACTAACAATCAACCCTTTTGTGACGGTTCACATAACAAAAAGTAACATTGAAAATTCAGATTTAACAATTACTCTTATAAAAAATGAAAATTGAAATAGATAGAATTATAGACCCAATTCCAGCATCTGATGGAGCAGGAGTAAAGTTAAAAAGAAGTATTGGTGTTGAACCTAATTATTTTGATCCTTTTTTAATGTTAGATGAATTTGGTTCTGAAAATAGTGAAGATTATATTGCTGGCTTTCCCCCTCATCCACATAGAGGTATTGAGACAGTTACTTATATGCTTGCAGGTGACTTTGAGCATAAAGACAGCACTGGAGGCGAAGGAAGAATGACAGCTGGTGATGTGCAGTGGATGAAAACTGGAAGTGGAATAATTCACTCTGAAATGCCTGCGATGAAAGAGGGTAAACTTCACGGATTTCAATTATGGATAAATATGCCAGCTAAATTAAAAATGAGTAAACCAGAGTACATTTATATTGATGCAGATAAAATGAGTATTCACAAAGATGATGACAAGCAAGTTAAGGTTATCGCTGGTAAATTTGAAAAAGCTGAAGGTCCTGTTAAGGAACATAATGTAGATCCTACTTATTTTGATGTTGAGTTGAAAAAAGAAAAAGAATTTAATTACAATCTACCCTCCACTCACAATACATTTATCTACTTAATTAACGGTGAAATAAAGATTGGTGAAAAAAAACACGATAAAGTAAAAGATAGTACTTTAATTTTGCTGTCAAAAGGTGAAACATTAAAAGTCACAGCACAAACTAATACAAAATTCTTAGTTATTTCAGGAAAACCAATTAACGAGGAAATTGCTAGAGGTGGTCCATTTGTAATGAATACTAAAGCTGAAATCTTGCAAGCTGTCCAAGATTATCATAATGGTACCTTTGTAAAATAAATAATGAAATCAATAAAAATAGGTAAATTTGGTGGACCTGAAGTTCTTAAAATTCAAGATATTGAGGTTGGAAAACCTGGTCCAAAAGAAGTTTTAATAAAAAATAATTCTATTGGATTAAACTTTATTGATGTCTATCATCGAACTGGACTTTACCCTATTCCACTTCCAAGTGGTATTGGTCTTGAGGCTTGTGGACAAATTGAAGAGGTTGGTTCAGAAGTAAGTTTATTTAAAGTGGGTGATAGAGTTACACATGCATCAATGCCTATTGGTGCCTACTCAGAAAAACAAGTTATGCCTGAAGAAAAATTAGTTTCAGTTCCAGATGGTATTTCAGACGAAGTAGCATCATGTATTACTTTAAAAGGAATTACTGCAGAATATTTATTACATAGAGCCTATCCTTTAAAAAAAGGTGATAAAGTTTTATACCATGCTGCAGCAGGTGCTTTAGGTCAAATTTTGTGTCCATGGGCTAATGCTTTAGGTGCTGAAGTTATTGGAACTGTTGGATCAAAATCAAAAGTGGAAATTGCAAAAAAAAATGGTTGTCATCATGTAATTAATTATTCAGAAAAAGATTTTGTTGAAGAGATAGAAAAAATAGTTGGTAAAAATGGTATTGATGTTGTCTATGATGGTGTTGGTATTAAAACGTTCAAAGGTTCAATCGAGACTTTAAAGATAAGAGGGATGATGGTAGCTTTTGGAAATGCATCTGGTTATGTAGATACATTAGATATAAAAAAAGATATTAACGCTAAAGGTTTATTTTTTACTCGTCCGTCTATTGCGCATTACACTGTCAAAAGAGAAGAGCTTGTCGAGTCAGCAAAAAAAGTTTTTGATGCTATTTTATCTAAAAAATTTACTGTTGAAATTTCAAAAAAATATTCTCTTAAAGATGCTTCTCAGGCTCACAAAGATTTAGAGGCAAGGTTATTAACTGGTCCTGCAGTTATAATTCCTTAATCAACATCAACATCCATATCAGACATATGTAATTTTAGAGCATTTGTGGAAATATGAATTTCTCTAATAAAAAAAAGTATTGATATGATCATTGACAAACAGCACGAACCAAAAATTACTCTAGCTACAAACAATCTATCTAAATAAAGACCGAAGACTGTAAGCATATTAAACAAAAATCCAAACGCGGCGAATAAGATTGTCCATCTCAGTAAAGTTATTCTTGTACTCAAATTCATGAATTGCTTTTTCCATTCTGGAGGGATATGTTTTTCATAAACATGCTCATCGTGCAATTGTCTTACTAAGATACTTAAGGAATGAAATCGATTACTATAAACTCCCATTAACAATGGAATAGCTGGAAACATAAGGGCTGTGACTGTGTAATCAATGTTCATACGAATCAGTTTGATTATCAATGTTGCCTTTGTTATTTACAAGTAAAATCTATGAACCAATTAAATTTATTTCTAGAACTTACAAGATTTAAAAAACCTACAGGTTATATGCTGCTTTTTTGGCCTTGTGCATGGGGACTTTCATTGGCATATGATTTTTCTAATAACATAAATCTTTATTTTTTTTATTTGTTACTGTTTTTTTTGGGATCAGTTTTAATGAGGTCAGCAGGTTGTATTATAAACGATATATGGGATAGAAAATTTGATAAAAAAGTTTTTAGAACAAAAAATAGACCTATAGCCTCTGGAAAAATTTCAATTTTTCTTGGACTAGCTTATGCAGCGATACTTTGTTTTTTAGCTTTTTTAGTTTTAATTAATTTTAATTTTTTTACTATTTTAGTTGCTTTGGGTTCTATGCCTTTAGCTTTTACTTACCCTTTAATGAAACGGTTTACTTACTGGCCTCAACTTTTCTTAGGAATAACTTTTAACTATGGATTAATTTTAGGATGGTCATCGATATTTGGTGAGATTAGTTTAATTCCACTTTTATTTTACTTGGGAGCCATATTTTGGACACTTGCTTATGACACAATTTATGGGTTTCAAGATATAAAAGACGATGAAATAATAGGATTAAAATCAACTTCAATAAAATTTAAAAATATTCCCTATACTTTTTTAATATTATGTTACTCACTATTTTTTGCTTCTTTAATGATTGTTGGTTTATTAATGAAGCTAAATAATTATTTTTATATAATGTCAGTATTGATATTTGCTCATTTATTTTTATATCAAATAAAAAACCTCAATATAAAAAATTCTAATGTCTGTTTGGAAAAATTTAAATCAAATAATTTTTTGGGTTTTTTAGTATTAACAAGTCTTTTAATTGGGAAGATTTAGATCATGACAAATATTGAAGTATTTAAAAGACTATATAAAGATTATACTAAAAAATATCTTTCTAAAATTTTATTAAGTATATTTTTCTCTTTACTATTAGCTGGCAGTACTTCATCTGTGGCTTACTTGCTTGATCCAGCCATTAAGGAACTTTTTATTAAACAATCTTCATCATTAATATTTGTTATACCTCTCCTTATAATAGTCGCTTTTGCAGTTAAAGGTATTTCACTCTATCTAGCCAAAGTAATAATGATTGGGGTTGCTGAAGAAGTAAAAAAAGAAGTTCAAACAGATATGTTTGCATCATTAATTAAAGCTGACACAAAATTAATTGATGGGAAACATTCAGGAAAATTTATCACCAATTTGATTAATGACGTTAATATGATTACTAATTTACTTAGTACAGCAATTTTAAATCTTTTTAAAGATAGTTTAACACTAATTGGTTTATTGTCAGTGATGTTTTATCAAAACTGGAAATTATCTATTATAGCAATAATAATGATACCTCTTGCATCTTTCACTGCAAGATCATTGGGTAAAAGAATGGGAAAAGTAACAAATGAACAAATGCATAAAACAAGTATCCTTAATACTTACCTTATGGAAATTTTTAAAAATCATAAATTAATGAAAATTTTTCAAAAGGAATCTTATGAAAAAAAAAGAGCTTTAGAGTATATTAATACCTTAAAAGAAACCTCAAAAAAAATAAATATTGTTTTTGTGAGAGCCTCTCCAATCATGGAAGTTTTAACAGGAATTATGATTGCATGTTTAATTTTTGTTTCTGCCAAACTTGTTGTTAAAAATGAACTCGAAGTTAGTAATTTTTTTTCTTTTCTTGCAGCTATGATGCTGGCTTATCAGCCAGTTAGATCGCTAGCTACATTAAATATAGTGATACAACAAGGCTTAATGGGTTCTAGACGAGTTTTACCAATTATAGACGATATTAATGAAATTAAAGATATCCCAAACGCTAAACATCTAAAGCTTACTAATGGTGAAGTTGAATTTAATGATGTTTCTTTTGAATATAAGAAAAACGATCTTCAAATATTAAAGTCAATAAATTTAAAATTACCTGGTAAAAAAATGACTTCATTAGTTGGTCATAGTGGTGCTGGAAAATCTACAATACTTAATTTAATCCCAAGATTTTATAATATATATAAAGGTGATATAAAAATTGATAATCAATCTATATATAATTCTACTATTGATTCTCTGAGAAAAAATATTTCTTTGGTAAGCCAAGATACGACACTTTTTGATGATACAATAAAAAATAATATATCTTATGCTAATTTAGATGCAACTGAAGAAGAAATCGTTTCTGCAGCAAAATTTTCTTTTGCTGATGAGTTTATAGATAAATTACCAAAAAAATACGACACTATTATAGGTGAAAATGGAATTAGACTTTCTGGAGGAGAGAAACAGAGATTATCTATTGCAAGAGCAATATTAAAAAAAAGTTCTATCATTCTGCTTGATGAAGCTACCTCCTCATTAGATGCCGAAACTGAAAGCAAAATTCAAAAAGCTATTAATTTTTTGACCGAAGGAAAGACAACAATTGTGATTGCACACCGACTTTCAACAATTGTTAATTCAGATAAAATATATGTAATAGATAGTGGTCAAGTAGTTGGAGAAGGAAAACATGAGGAATTACTCATTAATTCAAAAATTTATAAAAATTTTTATGATAAACAAATCAAAAGATCATAATGTTAATTAATTATAGAATTTTAATTAACATAGTTTATTTTTTATCACCAATTATAATTATTTTAAGATTAATAAAAAAAAAAGAAAACTTATATCGTTTCAGAGAAAAGTTCTGTTTTTTTACAAAAAGACGACTTAATGGAAGCCTTGTTTGGATACATGGAGCAAGTGTTGGAGAATTTCAGAGCGTTGTGCCTTTGATTGAAAAATATGAAAAAAAAAAAGATATTGATCAAATTTTAGTTACATCTAATACATTAAGCTCATCAAAAGTAATATCGAAGTACAAATTTAAAAAAGTAACACATCAATTTTTTCCAATAGACACAAATCATAATACAAGAAAATTTTTAGATTATTGGAAACCTTCTTTATCAATGTTTGTAGACTCTGAAATATGGCCTAATATGTTGTTAAATTTAAAAAAAAGAAAAATACCTATCGTTTTAATTAATGGAAGAATAACGTTAAAAACTTTTAAACGGTGGAGTAATTTCAAAAATTTTTCAAATTTTATTTTTGGTAAATTTGATTTGTGCATCTGTTCTAGTTTAAAATCAAAAATTTACCTTAAAAAACTAGGAGCAAAAAAATTAAAATTTTTTGGTAATTTAAAATATTCTCAATCTGAATTTGAAAAAATAGAAATTAATAAGAATATTAAAAAGTTTATACGTAGTAAAAAAGTATGGTGTGCGTCAAGCACTCATAACACAGAGGAAAACTTTGTTGGATTAGTTCATAAAAAGTTAAAAAAAAAATACAAAAATTTATTAACTATTATAATTCCTCGTCACATCAACAGAATAAATCTTATAAGAGAACAACTTAATCAGATGGGTCTCAAAATACATCTACATGAAAATAAAAAAAGAATATCTAAAGATACTGACATTTATTTAGTTAACTCTTACGGGCAAACCAAATCATTTTTTTCTATGTGTCAAAACGTATTTTTAGGAGGTTCTTTAATAAATCATGGGGGTCAAAACCCTTTGGAAGCAGTTAGATATGGTTGCAATATTTTACATGGTCCAAACGTTTCAAATTTCGATGAAATATATAGCTTTCTGAATTCCCAAAAAATTTCCTTTGGTATAAAAAAACATAACGGAATGTTAAAAGTTTTAAGTAAATTATTATCCTCTAAAAAAAATCAAGGAAATATTAAAAAAAAAATTCATTTAAAAGGAGAAAAAATACTTAAGCTTACAATAAAAGAAATAGATAATTACCTTTAATAAAATGAATTTTAAAAAACCTCTATTTTGGAACTTAAAAGAACCTAATTTTTTTTCATACTTACTTATCCCTTTTACAATTCCATTTATGATTAATAATTTTTTACTAAAAATAAAAAAAAAAAATAAATTTTCAAAAATTAAATCTATATGCATAGGAAATATTTATTTAGGTGGAACAGGCAAGACTCCCTTAACTATAAAACTTTATGAAATAATAAAAAAAATGGACTTTAACGTAATAACTGCAAAGAAATTTTACCCCAATCAAGTTGATGAACAAACTCTTTTAAAGAACAAAACTCAAACCATTATTACCAAAAAAAGATTAGATGCAATTAATAAAGCAATAAATAATGCAAAAGATGTAATAATTTTTGATGACGGTCTGCAGGAAAGAAATATTGATTATGACCTTAAAATTGTTTGTTTTAAAAAAAATAATTGGATTGGTAATGGTCAGCTTATCCCGTCTGGTCCTTTAAGAGAAAAGGTAGAAAGCTTAAAAAATTATGATGTTGTTTTTTTAAATGGAAAAAATAATAGCTCTGTCAATATCGAGGAAACAATTCTTAAAATAAACTCTAAAATAAGAATATTTAATTCTAATTATGAAATTAAAAATTTAGACAAATTGGATAAAAATTCTAATTATTTTATATTTTCTGGGATTGGTGATCCATCATCTTTTAAAGAAATTCTAATAGAAAATAATATTAATGTTATAAAAGAGAAGATATTCACAGATCACTATATTTATAAGACAGAGGATGTTAAGAATATAATTGAAGAGGCTAAAAAAGTTAATGCAAAAATACTAACAACCGAAAAAGACTTTGTTAAACTTTCTGATGATGTTACTGGAGAAATAGATTATTTAAAAATTGAATTAAAGATAGAAGAAGAACAAAAATTCATAAACTTTCTAAATGATAAACTTAATTAAAAAAATTAAATATTTTTTACAATTTTTTGTTATTTCTTTATTCCTTTTAATTTTTAAACTCCTTGGATTAAAAATTTCAAGATTAATTTCTAAAAAAATTTTAACTTTTATTGGTCCCCTTTTTAGATCCAATGTAATGACAAAAGCAAATATTGATCTAGCATTTTCAGAAACAGATGAAAATTTTAAGAAAAAAATTATCAATGAAATGTGGTCAACCTATGGAAAAATTTTAGCTGAATACAGCTTTATAAATAAATTTAAAAATCAAAAGCTTGAAAAAAAAATTGAAGTTGAAGGTCAGTCAGAGCTTGAAAAAATTAGAACCTCAAATAAACCTGTCGTATTTATCTCAGGTCATTTTGATAATTTTGAATTGATGGCAATGCACATTGAAAAATCTGGCATAGACTTAGCAACAATTTACAGACCTTTAAATAATCATTTTTTAAATCCTATTATGGAAAATATAAGAAAAAAATATATTTGTAAAAAACAGATTAAAAAAGGAATTTCTGGAACAAAAGATTTATTAAAATACTTTAAGTCCGGGACATCAATTGCCTTAATGATCGACCAAAGGGTTTCGGAAGGAATTAAGTGTAAATTTTTTGGAAAAGAAGCTTTAACAACTACAATTCCTGCACAGTTTGTAAAAAAATTTAATTGTCAAATAGTACCAATCCACATTGAGAGAAAAAAAGATGATAGCTTTAAGTTAAGAGTTTTTAAGCCTATGGATTTTTCAAAAAATGATACTTTAGAGACTATAACTTTATCTTTAAATTTGTTTTTAGAACAAATGATCCTTAAAAGCCCTGGTCAATGGATATGGACTCATAATAGGTGGAAGTAATTTAATCTTTTTTCTCTCTTTTTATTGAGGCCTCAATATAAGAAAAATAAGGCTCCTGCTCTTCAACGCTCCAATAATTTAGTTCTTCAATGGGAATTTTCTTTCCTGATATTGCACAAACTACGTGATCGCCATCTTGAATCATCTCAAAATTATTTGGTAAATATTTTATTTTTGCTAATTTTTTAAACATTTTTAGTTTATATATTCTTATATGAAAGTTGGAATAATAGGAAGCGGTGGTAGAGAGCATGCTATTTGCCAATCTTTAAAAAATTCTAAAGAAATTGAGAAAATTTACTGTTTCCCTGGAAATGCGGGTACAGAATTAATTGCAAAGAATATTGAGATTAATTTAGATAATTTTGAAAATTTGAAGAATTTTTCTTTAGAAAAAAAAATTGATTTTCTTATAATTGGTCCTGAAAAGCCACTCGTAGATGGACTAGTAGACTATTTAGAAAAACACAATATCAAAGTTTTTGGACCTAATAAACTTGCCTCTCAATTAGAGGGGTCTAAAATTTTTACAAAAAAATTATGTGAAAATTTAAGTATACCAACTGCAAAATTTGGAGTGTTTTTTAATATTAATGAGGCAGAAAAATTTTTAAAAAAATGTAATTATCCCATAGTAATAAAAGCTGATGGACTGGCTGCTGGTAAGGGTGTTTATATTTCTGAAACAAATGAAGATGCTAAAATGGCGATTAGAGAAATTTTTGAGGGTAAATTTGGGAAAGCTGAACAATTGTTAATCGAAGAATTTTTAGATGGTGAAGAAATGAGTTTTTTTGTAATTTCAGATGGCAAGAGTTATAAACAATTTGGGACTGCACAAGATCACAAAAGAGTTCTTGAAGGTGACAAAGGAAAAAATACTGGTGGAATGGGAGCTTACTCTCCATCTAGATTAGAAAATGAGGTTTTAAATAATAAAATAATTAAAAAAATTATTGAACCAACTTTAAATGGTTTAAAAAAGGATAATATTAATTTTAAAGGTTTCTTATACGCTGGGCTGATGGTTAAAAATGGTGAACCATTTTTGATAGAATACAATGTAAGGATGGGTGATCCAGAATGTCAAACACTGCTACCTAAGCTTAAAACAGATTTCGGATTATTAATCAAGTCATGCATAGATGAAAAATTAAGTAATACTAAAATTGAATGGCACAATGATAGAAGTCTTTGTATCGTAATGTGCTCTAAAGGATATCCAGACGAATATAAAAAAAATCTTGAGTTAAATTTAGATAATCTGAAATTAAATAAAAATGAATTTTTATTTCATGCTGGAACAAGATTGGTTAATAGTAAAATTTTTTCTAATGGTGGAAGAGTTTTGAATGTAGTTATCAGATCTAGTGAATTTAAATTAGCAAGAGATAAGGCTTTAAAACTTTTGAAAGATATAAATTGGGAAAATGGATTTTACAGGAAAGATATAGGCCATAAAGTAATTACTGAATGAGAATCATATCAGGAAAATTTAAAGGAAAGAAAATAATTTCATCAAAAGATAAAGCTACAAGACCTCTTAGGGACTTAGTAAAAGAATCTATATTCAATGTAATCAAACATTCAAATAAAATTAAGATCAATATAGAAAAATCAGTTGTACTAGATCTTTTCTCAGGCTCAGGATCTTTTGGTTTAGAAACAATTTCAAGAGGAGCAAAAAAATGTCTATTTGTTGAGAATTATTCGAATGCTTTAGAAGTATTAAATAAAAATATTAAAATCCTTAAATGTGAAAATAATTGTAGTGTTAATTACCTTGATTGTTTTAGTTATATTGAGAATTTACAAAATAATGAGATAAAATCAGATCTAATTTTTTTAGATCCTCCTTATAAAGAAAAAAATATAAATGTCATAATAGAAAAAATACTTGAAAAAAATATACTTAGTAAAAATGGAATAATTTTAATACATCGTCATAAAAAGGATGATGTTAAATTGACTGATAAATTAAATATAATAGATTTAAGAATGTACGGTATCTCAAAAATTATATTTGCAAATTAAGATTTTTTAAGAATTTTAAATGTATCAGTCTTTATTAACTCAACTGCTGGCTGATCATAAGGATTGATTTTAAGAGCTTCTGCTAAAAGAATTGTTTCCAAAATAAAAAAAGCAAACAATTCACCTAAAGTTCTTTCATCTCTTTTCTTAATCACAAAACTTCTAAATGGTATTTTTCTTTTTGAAAATACGTTTTGAGTCGCCCTAAATTGTGCATATAAAATTTCTGATATTTTTTTATCTTTTAAATAGTGATGTGATGGTAATAAACTTTTATTATCTATTTTTTTTGAGATCTCATCTTTCACAAAAAAAAAGGTGAAAAAATTCTTTTTAAATCCATCTAGATAAAGTTGCATTAAACTGTGATTATCTTTTGGAACTGATGAAATTATTGGTAAAATTCCTTTTGAAGATTTTCCTAAACTTTCTGCCACAAGTTGTTGATACCAATAAAATAAACTATTTGATTTCTCATCATAATTTAAAATAATTGAATTATTTTTTTTTCCCTCATGAAATGAAAATATTGATGATACATTATATGTTAGATAATTAATAAATTTATTGCTTGAAATTAAGCTATCAAATCTTTTAAATTTATTTGGATCTAGGCCCATAAAAAATGCTGGTATCATACCAGTCTCTGAGAGCACCGAATATCTTCCCCCAATAAAATTATTATGATCTATTATTTCACTTTTTAATTTAAAAGCTAAAGTACGTAGATAACTTTTTCTATCCTCAGTTATAAATAAGCAATTATTTTTAACCTTTTTCGAATTTAGATTAGTTAATGTTTCAAGTGTGTTTCCAGATTTTGAGATAATAATATTTAATTTTTTATCTTTAGATTCTTTATTATCTGATAAATTTATATCATTGATAAATTGAAATTTTTTTTTTATTTTTCTATTAAGGAAAGAATAAATCGCTTCTGCGCCTAAACTAGAACCACCCATACCAAAAATTCTGAAGTATTTAAATTTCTTATATTTGCTTATCGACTGAAATTTAAATTTATATTTATATTTATCCGATAAACTTAATAATATTTGATTATTTCCTTTTGAATAACTTTCTAAAAGTTTACTAAATTTTTTTTTAATTTTAGAATTATCTTTTTTCTTTTCAAAATTTCTAAATTCTATACTAGAAAAACCCATTATCTGTTTTTGATTTGTTCCAAAACAAAGTCTTCTGCAGAGCCAGATTTAGTTGATTTTGTTTTTGAGGATTTTTCTAAATTTAAAATATCTTCTAAATCAATATCTTTTTCTAATCCTTGTATTTCCTCATTATAAGTTTCTTCAGTGGGTTTCGGTAGTTCCATATATCTTGGTGGCATTACCAAAGGACTCTTTTTTTTTACTAAAAACTCATCACTATTTTCTCTTTTATTGCCACTCAAACCATCTTTTACAGATTGACAAGATGTTAAAAAAATAGAGAGAATGATTAGATAAAAATTAAATTTTTTCATTTGATTTATTTTTATTAAAAAATATTTCAGCAATAATAAGGCAAACAACTCCTAAAGAGACAAATATATCAGCAATATTAAATACAAACCAGTGAAAATTAGATATATGGAAATCTATAAAATCAGGCACTGATGAGTGTCTTATTCTATCTACAAAATTTCCTAAAGCCCCACCCACTATCATTGAATAAAAGTAAGAATATTGATCTTCTTTTTTAATCAAGAATAATAAAATTATTATTACAAAAAAAATTACTAAAGTTATCAAGTTATAGAAAAAATCATCATTAAAACTTAGTAGGCCAAAAGCTATACCTTCATTCCAAATTAATTGAAAATTTAAAAAACTTGTAAGATAGATTAAATCATTTTGGAACTTAAACATATTTATAATGTAGTATTTTGAAATTTGATCAACTAAAAAAATTGAAAAAATTAATGAAAACTTTATCAAAAAATTTTTTTTTATCATTTGCGAATTTTACAATTTGGCCTCTTACATCCCTCTACACTTATTTTCCAGCATATAGGGCATTTTTTTCCAGTAGCTTTTTGGGTTAAAACTTTTGTTTCTTTTTCAGAGCCTTCTTTTATTTTTACAGAAGATGCAATACAAAGTTCTGCAAAATCTACATCCTTAAAAATTTTATATAATTCTTTATTTAGTTCTATTTCTAAACTAGCCTCTAAACTTGAGCCTATTTCTTTTTTTGCTCTCTTTTCTTCAATACTTAAATTACAAGCATCTCTAATTTGAATTAGTTTAGACCACTTTTCATATAAATTTATATTTTCAAACTTCTTGTGGAAATCAGTAAATTTTTCAAGATGAATACTTTTTTTTGACTTTGATACTAACTGATAAATTTCCTCTGTTGTAAATGATAAAATTGGTGCAAACCATTTAAGTAACGAATCTAAAATAATATTCAACAACAATAACGTTGATTTTCTTTTTTCAGAAACTTTTGGATCACAATATAAAGTATCCTTTCTTATATCAAAATAAAATGCTGACAAATCTACTGTACAAAAATTTAACAACTCTTTGTATAGATTATGAAAATTGTAATTTTTAAAGTTTTTTTCAAAATTTAAGTTCAATGTATAAATTTTATGAAGCATAAATTGCTCTAATTCTGGTAATTTATTAATATCAACCTCATCTAAAGCTATATTCTCAAAATTATCATTCAAGTTTCCAAGTAAATATCTAAATGTATTTCTTATTTTTCTATAAGACTCTGAGTGTTGATCTAGTATTGAATAATCAATTCTTAAATCTTCTGCATAATTTGATGATGCTACCCAAATTCTAAGTATGTCTGCTCCGTACTTTTTCAAGATATCTTCAGGAGCAATTACATTACCTAATGACTTGGACATTTTTAATCCTTTGCCATCAACTACAAACCCATGTGAAAGAATTGACTCGAATGGTGCTCTACCTCTTGTTCCACAAGACTCTAATAAAGACGAATGAAACCAACCTCTGTGTTGATCTGAACCTTCAAGATACATTGATGCAGGCCATTTCAAATCATCTCTTTTTTCTAATACAAATGAATGTGTTGATCCACTATCAAACCAAACTTCAACAATATCAGTCATTTTTTCGTAATCTTCTGCTTTATATTTTTTTCCTAAAAATTTTTGTGGATCGTCAGAAAACCAGCAATCAGAACCCTCTTCTTCATAAATCTTTGCAATATTTTCAATAAGTTCATCATCAACTAAAATTTCTTTAGTTTTTTTGTTTAGGAAAATTGGCAAAGGAACTCCCCAAACTCTTTGTCTAGAAACACACCAATCTGGTCTAGTTTCAATCATTGCCTTTAATCTTTCTTTTCCTTTACTAGGATAAAAGGTTGTATCATCAATTGCCTTTAAAGCTTTATTTCTAAGCTTATGACTTTCCATTGATATAAACCATTGAGGTGTAGCTCTATGAACTAACGGTGCTTTTGATCTCCAAGAGTGGGGATAAGAATGAATTAACTCACTGTTTCTTAAAAGTTTATTTTGTTCTTTTAGCTTTTCAATTACAATAGGGTTAGCCTTAAAAATATGAATACCTTCAAATAAAGATACATTTCTTGTATATTTTCCATCTCCATCAACTGTTTCTATTGCTTTAATTCCATTATTTAAACAGAGATTAAAATCATCTGGCCCATGACTTGGTGCACAATGAACTATTCCTGTACCTTGTTCAGTTGTAACAAAACGTGCATTTAACATTGGTATATCGAAATCATAACCCAAGTCTAGAAAAGGGTGATTACAAATAGTGTCTTTGAACTCAATGCCTTTAAATTTCTTTAATTCTTTATAGTCATTAATTTTACAATCTTTTATTACTGACTCCAATAAAGCTTTGGCTATTATAATTTTTTTATCTTTAAATTCACCATCATCTTTTATTTCAATCATTAAATATTCTAGACTTTCATTATAAGCTAGAGCTTTATTAGCTGGAATTGTCCACGGGGTAGTAGTCCAAATTATTATACTACTATTCTCTATATCTTTGATATTTGATGATTTAATGGGAAAAGAAGCGTATATTGTATCTGATTTATGATCCTGATACTCAACTTCTGCATCAGCTAGAGCTGTTTTTTCAACAGTAGACCATAATACAGGTTTAAAACCTCTATAAAGACTTCCTTCTTTAAGAAATTTTCCAAGCTCTCTAACAATTTGAGCTTCTGCATTGTAGCTCATTGTAGAATAATAATTCTCCCAATCACCGATTACACCTAATCTTTTAAATTGATCTTTATGAATCTCTATCCACTTTTCTGCAAAAGATCTGCATTCTTTTCTAAATTCAACAATAGGAACATCATTTTTATTTTTTTTATTTTTCTTATATTGTTCCTCTATTTTCCACTCAATCGGTAAACCATGACAGTCCCAGCCAGGAACATAAACAGAGTCTTTGCCATCCATTTGATGAAATTTTACAATTATATCTTTAAGGATCTTATTTAAAGCTGTTCCCATATGGATATTTCCATTTGCATAAGGAGGGCCATCATGAAGTATGAATTTTTCTTTACCCTTTCCAGACTTTCTGAGCTCTTTATATAAATTTATATCTCTCCACAATTCTAAAATTTTTGGTTCTCTAATCGGTAAATTTGCTTTCATAGAGAAAGCTGTTTTTGGGAGATTTATTTGGTCTTTACTCATTTTGTTTTTTTTGCCACTAGAAGATCACTCATAATTTGTTTTTTTAATTGATCTACATTTTTGAATTTTTTTTCTTTTCTAATAAACTTTAAAAATTCAACTGTTAAGTACTTATTATATAAATTTCCAGAAAAATTAAATAAATGAACCTCTAATAATATTTTTTTTCCACTGAATGTAGGCCTATACCCTAAATTTGCTATTCCTTTAACATGTTTGTTATTTTTGTGCATTTTAACTCTCACAGCGTAAACTCCTGGACATGCTACTACATAGTTTTTGATATCAATATTAGCTGTGGGAAAACCAATTTTTTTTCCTAATTGTCTACCTTTTTGAACTTTACCTTCTACAGACCATTTTCTATTTAATAGTTTATTTGCTTCTTTTAATTTGCCGGTTTGTAAATATTTTCTAATTAAAGTAGATGAAACTATTTTTTTTTGGCTTAATAAAGGCTTCGGTTTAATAATTTTAAAATTACATCTATTTTCAAATTCAATTAATTGTTTGACGTCTCCTTCTCTTTTATTACCAAATCTAAAATTATTACTAACAAATATGAATTTTGCATTTAATTTTTTTGCTAATATTTTACTAATAAAATTAGTCGACTTTGTCTTTGAAAAAACTTTATTAAA
>CACHOW010000007.1 GCA_902581695.1 uncultured Pelagibacteraceae bacterium
GATATAGTAATTGTACAATTATAAGTAGAAAATAAGAATTATTACAATTAGACTCCTAATAAAATTGTTAGTTTAATGAGTAATGGCTATTAAAAGAAAAAAAATAGCAAAATCAAAGACCAAAAAAAAAGTAATAAAGTCGGTCAAATCATCTAGAAAAAAAGTAAAAACGAAAAAAAAAGTTGCAAAAAAAACTGCGACTAAGAATCGTTCAAAAAAATCTAGAAAAAACAATAAGATAAAGTCAACTAACAATAAAAAGAGGAGAAAAAAAATGAGTGCAGAAGCAATGAAAGTATCATCTGTTTTAGATACATCTCATTTAAAGGTAAAATTTCCATTCAAATCGAAGTATGGAAACTACATAAATGGAAAATTTGTAGAACCTTTATCAGGCAAGTATTTTGATAATCCTAGCCCGATTTCAAATGAGACTATCTGTTCAATTGCAAGATCAAATGAAAAAGATGTGGAGGCAGCATTAGATGCAGCTCACGCAGCTTTTACAACATGGGGAAAAACTGACATCACTACAAGATCAAATATAATGATGAAAATAGCTGATGTTCTTGAAAAAAATCTAAATTTATTAGCTACAGCTGAGTGTTTAGATAATGGAAAACCTATAAGAGAGTGTATGGCAGCAGATTTACCATTGGTAATTGACCACTGGAGATATTTTGCTGGAGTAATAAGAGCTGAAGAAGGTTCTGTTGCTGAGATTAGTAATTCTCAATACTCTTACAACATACCTGAACCATTAGGTGTAGTTGCACAGATTGTTCCATGGAATTTTCCATTATTAATGGCAACATGGAAATTAGCTCCAGCTTTAGCTGCAGGAAATTGCTCTGTTTTAAAACCAGCAGAACAAACACCAGCTTCAATTATGGTTATGATGGAACTGATTGGTGACTTATTGCCTCCAGGTGTTGTAAACATAGTAAGCGGTTTTGGTTTAGAAGCCGGCAAACCTTTAGCATCTTCAAAAAGAATTGCTAAGGTTGCTTTTACTGGTGAAACTTCTACTGGAAGATTAATAATGCAGTATGCTGCTCAAAACATTATTCCTATCACATTGGAATTAGGTGGAAAATCTCCAAACATATTCTTTGAAGATATCATGGAAAAAGATGATGACTTCTTAGACAAATGTGTTGAAGGTTTTGTAATGTTTAATCTAAACCAAGGTGAGGTATGTACTTGTCCAAGTAGAGCATTAGTTCAAGAATCTATCTATGATAAATTCATGGAGAAATGTATTGCTCGAACTAAAGCAGTTGTTCAGGATAATCCACTGAAAATGGAAACTATGATTGGAGCTCAAGCTTCAGTTGAGCAGATGGAGAAGATTAGATCTTATCTTGATCTTGGTAAAAAAGAAGGTGCAAAAGTTCTTGCAGGAGGCGCTGTTGGTAAACTTAATAGTGGATTGGAAAAAGGGAATTATATCCAGCCTACAATTTTTGAGACCAACAACAAATCTCGTATTTCTCAAGAAGAAATATTTGGCCCTGTAGTATCTGTAATTAAATTTAAAGATGAAGCAGAAGCATTAGAAATTGCTAATGACACTCTTTATGGTTTAGGTGCAGGTGTTTGGACTAGAAATGGTAATATTGCTTACAGAATGGGTAGAGCAATACAAGCAGGAATTGTGTGGACTAATTGTTATCATGCATATCCAGCTCATTCACCATTTGGTGGTTACAAACAATCAGGAGTTGGAAGAGAGACTCATAAAATGATGCTTAGTCATTATAGACAGAATAAGAACTTACACGTGTCTTATGCTGAAAAGAAATTAGGCTTCTTTTAAACAAATAATATATACTGGCCCATGATTCGTAATCATGGGTCAGAGATTAAAAATGAAAGTATCAGCAACTCACTCAGCACTAAATTTATTATCAGAACTTCAAGAAAGATATGGAGAAAAATTAATGTTTCATCAATCTGGAGGATGTTGTGACGGAAGTGCGCCAATGTGTTATCCAGAGGGAGAATTTCCTTTAGGGGATAATGATGTAAAATTAGGGGAAATTGGTGGAGTTCCTTTTTATATGAATGCTGACCAATACGAAAAGTGGAAACACACAGATCTTACAATTGATGCAGTAAAAGGTATTGGTGGAATGTTTTCTTTAGACAATGGAACAGGAAGAAGATTTTTAACTAAATCTGAAATATGTCTCGTAGTAGACAATGAAAACCCAAATCATTAAATAAAAATTAAAATTTTAACAGTCATGTCAGTTTTTTTAAGTTCTCAAAAAATAATTAAGGATTGGATTGACTACAATAATCATATGAATGTGTCTTATTATCTTTTGATATTTGATAAATTTGGGGCAGATGTTTTAAATGATACTTTTAAAATGGGTGAACACTCAGCAAAAACTACTGGCAAAAGTACAATGATTGTAGAGTCTAATATTACTTATAATCAAGAATTAAAAATTGACGATGTGGTTGATGTAAATTTAGTTTATTTAGACCATGATAAAAAAAGGCTTCAGTACAAAATGGAAATGATTCATAAAGAAAAGAAATATTTAGCTTCAACTATTGAAGTACTTGCACTGTATGTTGATCTTAATACAAGAAAAGTTGTTGAATTTGAGACTGAAAAACTTCAAATAATGGATGATTATATTAAAAGTAATTTAGAAAAGTTTAATAATAAAGATTTGAAATTTTCTTCAAAACTGAAAAAATAAAAAAATTTACTTCCAGCCCGCGCGCTGGAAGTATAAATTAATTATTGTCCTGGTGCTTTGTATTGACCTGAAGCAACTTCGCTTGCTTTAGTTGTTGCTTTAGTAAAATCTATTGCCTCTAGCAAAGTTAAGTTTTTAACTGCCCCAGAAGCCTCTACCACAAGTTTTACAGCTGCAAAATCTTCAAAACTTGTAAGTTCGTTTACAACTACAAAATCATAAGATCCTCGAACAATATCCATACTATGCATGGTACCACCCATAGCTTTTGTTAAATTTTCTACGACCGCTTTTCTATCAGTTTTCGGATCTTTTAAAAATCCTTGAAAAGCTTTTTCTGTGTAGTTTCCCATTATATATGCTTTCATAATTTACTCCTTTTCTATTTTTAAAATATCATTGTAACAAATTTTCGTAATGTGTAAAAATTACATAGTGGACACAACCTATAGTAATGTTAGATTAAAATATGTACGAAAAATTTGGTCAATTTATTGATGGAAAATGGCAACAATCATCAGACAAAGGCACTTACGAAGTTATTAATCCAGCTACCGAAGAAGTTTTAGGTCAAGCGTCTAAAGCAACTCCAAAAGATGTTGATGATGCACTTAAGTCTGCTGAAAAGGGATTGGAAGTTTGGAAAAAAACTGCTCCATGGCAAAGATCTTATATTATCAGGCGTATTGCAGATAAAATGAGGGAGAAGCAAGATATACTTGCTAAGTGGATGACACTAGAAGTTGGAAAGCCATTTGTTGAAGCTAAAGGAGAAGTTAATGGAGCTGCAGATATTTTTGAGTGGAATGCAGAAGAGACAAAAAGAATTTATGGTCAAACTGTAGAAAGTAGATTTGAAGATACTAGAGTTCACGTTTATTATCAACCAGTAGGAGTAGTTGCTGCATTATCACCATGGAATTTTCCAGCAGTTCTATCAGCACGAAAAATCTCAACAGCTTTAGCTGCAGGATGTTCTGTTATTATAAAGCCAGATGTAATCACTCCAGGTGTAGTAATGGAGATGGTTGATATTTGTAGTGAATGTGGAGTTCCTCCTGGTGTGGTTAATCTCTTATCAGGTGATCCTCCTAGTATTGCTCAACAATTAATTGCATCAGATATAGTAAAAAAGATTTCAATAACAGGATCTTCAAGAGTAGGAAAATTAATTTTAAAACAAGCAGCTGATAAAGTTCAAAGAGTTACAATGGAACTAAGTGGTCATTCACCTTTTATAGTTTTTGATGATGCAGATATTAAAAAGGCTGCAGATATGGCAATTGTTGCAAAATTTAGAAATAATGGCCAAGTATGTATATCTCCTAACAGATTTTATATTCATGAAAAAAAGAAGGATGAATTTGTAAACTTATTTGTAGAAAAAACAAAAAAATTGAAAATTGGCAATGGTATGGATCCAGATACACAATTAGGTCCACTTACAACTCAAAAAAGATTGAATGAAGTAGAGACGCTTGTGGAAAAAACTAAACAGGAAGGTGCTAAAGTTTTACTGGGTGGAAAAAGACCAGCTGGCTTTAACAAGGGATTTTTTTATGAGCCGACTATTTTTGATGATGTAAAAGATAATTACTCTATAATGAAAGAAGAGCCATTTGGACCTTTAGTTCCTATGCTTTCTTTTAAATCATTTGATGAAGTTATTGAAAGAGCCAATGATCATGAACTTGGTTTATGCAGTTATGTTTGTACAAATTCTATGGAAAAAGCTCATTTGGCATCAGAACAATTAGAAACAGGCACAGTCGGAGTTAACACGGGTTTTATTGCAATAGCTGAAGCTCCCTTTGGTGGTATTAAGCAAAGTGGCTATGGTAGAGAAGGTGGATCAGGAGCGATTAAAGATTACTTAAATGTAAAGTATACTCATTTGGGTATTAAAGGTTAATCTAATGAAATTACTAAGAGTTGGTAATTTTGGCGAAGAGATACCCGCAATTATTGATAAAGAAAATAAAATAAGAGACCTTTCAAAAGTAGTAAATGATTTTAATCCTGAAAGTTTAAATTTTGAAATATTAGACAAGATAAAAAAAGTAGATTTAAATTCTCTTGAAATAGTTGAAAGCAACAAGAGAATAGGATCATGTGTTACCAAGCCAGCAAATTTTTTTGCTATCGGTTTGAATTATAAAGCTCATGCAGATGAGACAAATTCAGACACTCCAAAAGAACCAATAGTGTTTAATAAGTCTCCAAATTGTATAGTAGGGCCTAATGATAATATAATTATTCCAAAATATTCCAGCTCCTTAGATCATGAAGTAGAAATTGCAATGGTTATAGGAAAAAAAGCACGTTACATTAAAGAAGCTGAAGCTCAAAATTTTGTTTTAGGATATTGTATTTGTAACGATTTAAGTGAGCGAGAATGGCAAAAGCATAGAGGAGGTCAATGGGTTAAAGGTAAATCAGGAGATACTTTTGGGCCTCTAGGTCCTTATTTGGTTACGAAAGATGAAATAAAAGATTTATTTAATTTAAATTTATACTTAGACCTTAATCAAAAAAGAAGACAAACAGGCAATACTAGTTTGATGATATTTAATTTTAACTTTTTAATTGCACACTTAAGTCAATTCATAACATTAATGCCAGGTGATATAATTACAACAGGAACACCTGCAGGTGTAGGAATGGGAATGAGTCCACCTGATTATTTAAAAGATGGTGATGAAATGATTTTGGAAGTAGATAGCCTAGGTAAACAAAAACTTAAAGTTATTAAAGAGAAATAATGACTGAATTATTGATTGCATTTGTAGCTGGTTTAATAAGTTTTTTATCACCCTGTGTGTTGCCATTAATACCTGGTTATATTTCATATATTTCTGGAAGCTCATTAAATGAATTAATAGAAAAAAAAAATGTTAATTTAATACCTATAATTTTATTCACTCTGGGTTTTTCAATTGTTTTTATTGTATTTGGTGCTGCCTCAACTTTTTTAGGACAAGTATTACTTCAAAATTCTTACGAGCTTAGAATAGCTGCTGGTTTGATAATAGTTATTTTTTCACTTCAAATTATTGGCGTTATTAACTTAAGTTTTTTAAACTATGAACGAAGAATTCAAACGAACACTAACAGTCATTTTTATAGCCCTATATTAATAGGTATGGCTTTTGCTTTTGGATGGACTCCTTGCATCGGTCCTATTTTAGGTTCAATTTTAGTTCTTGCAGCAACTGAAGAAAATATAAATAAAGGTATTATGTTATTGATTTCCTATTCTACTGGACTAGCTTTACCATTCATTCTCTCTGGATATTTAATTCAGAGATTTTTAATATTTTCAAAAAATTTTAAAAAGAACATTAATATAGTATCTAAATCAGGAGGAATTATACTTTTAATAACAGGTATTTTGATATTAACTAACCAATTACAGGCTTTAGGATATTACTTATTAAACATCTTTCCTTTTTTACAAAATTTCGGATAAATAGAGATATGAAAATATATCAAATAGATTCAAGTGCTAGAAAAGAAGGATCTACATCAAGAGCTTTAGCTAAGAAACTTTTAGATAGAATTAAAAAACCTGGGGACCAAGTTATTTACAGAGACCTGGATGATGAAATGGTTTTTGTATCTGGATTAACAGAGTCTGGTATGAAAATAGATAAGAAAGATCAAAATGAACATCATAAAAAAATGTTCAAATTATCTGACATACTTGTTAAAGAGCTTAAAGAGAGTGATGTAGTTATTATTTCAGCCCCAATTTATAATTACGGTCCTCCAGCAACATTAAAAGCTTGGTCAGATCTTGTGGCAAGAATAGGAGAAACTTTTAAATTTAAAGAAAATGGAAGAAGAGAAGGTTTGCTTGAAAAAAATAAAAAAGCTTATTTAGTGATTACATCTGGTGGAACAAAATTAAATAGTAAAGAAGATTTCCTTACACCATGGTTAAAATTTATTTTGAATTTTTTTGGGATAGAAAAAATTGTTACTATAAGTGCTGATCAAATGGCTTTAAATTATGAAAAATCTATTAAAGATGCTGAGGCGCAAATAGCAAATATTAAATAAAATTATGCAAAAAATTGATAAGGAAACAGAAAAAAAGTTTTTAGAAGCTGAGAAATATCGTGCAAATAAAGATTTTGAAAAAGCCATAAGTATCTTTCAAGATATTCTTGATCAATATCCGAAACTTCCTCCTGCGCTTCACAATATAGCCATATGCTTTACTGAACAAAAAAAATTCCTAGAAGCTGAAAAAGCCTATTTGAAATGCTTGAATACTGAGCCAGTTTCAATTCTGTCTATTAACAATTTGGCAAAACTTTATTATAATACAGGACAATTCAATAAAGCTTTACCAATACTTAAAAAATCATTGCTTATTAAAGATGATCAAGAAACCGTTGTCGAAGTAACCGCTCAATGTCTATTTGAATTAAATCTTACAAAACAAACTGACATTTTTTGTAGCCAGGCATTAAAAAAATTCCCACAAAATAAATATTTAAAAACGTTTTATGGAAAAAATCTTCTAAGATTAAATAGACACTCTGAGGGACTTAAATATTTGAATGAAAGTTCAGGTATGATAGAATTTGGGGAAAAAGACTTTAAAATAGTTTAAAAATGAAAAGATTAGAAATAAAAAATAATGAAAATCCAAATTTTATTGGAAATTGGGATTTAGAGAATAAAGATTTATGTGACCAAATAATAAATTTTTTTGAAAATAATTCTGATCTTCACATAAAAGGTACCACAGGTGGAGGTATCGACGAAAGTATAAAAAAATCAACAGATATAACTATTCAGCCAGAAAATCTCAAAGATAAGAAGTACAATATATTTAATAAGTATTTTGAGAGTTTGCATCAATGTTTTACTGATTATAAAGATCAGTATGATTTTTTAAAAACTTTTGTAAAAAAAATTCATATTGGTCCTTTTAATATTCAAAAATACCTTCCAGGAGATCATTTCGCACGCCTTCATACAGAAAGGACTGGAATGTCAAGTATCCATAGACTATTTGCTTGGATGACATATCTAAATGACGTTGATGATGGAGGCACAACTGATTTTGATTATTATAAAATTAAAGTAAAGCCAGAAACTGGAAAAACTTTAATTTGGCCAGCTGAATGGACACATGCTCATAGGGGGACTGTTCTTAAAGGTGGAAAAAAATATATAATTACTGGATGGCTACACTTTACAGACTAAGTTTTCTTTTTAAGTGTTTAAGTCTTCCTTCAGTACTATCATAATCTATATAACATCCTTGTAAAAATCGTTTTCCCTCATTTGAATTATAGGACGTTCTGCCATGAAGTAATCTGTAATTGTCCATCATTAACAAATCACCCGGAAAAAGTTTAAATTCAACTTTATATTTATCAGAGTTATAAAGCTCAGATATTTTTTTTCTTGCTAAATAATATAGTTCTAGTTTTTCCTTATCTACTAAAGGAACAAAGTCTAATCTTGGACTAAATCGAACTTGTTTAAAATTTTTATTTTCATCTAATTTAATCATTTCTGCCCAATCCTCTAAAATTATACTTTGATCTACGAATTGAAACCTAACTTTTATTTCACATAAAATATTATAATAATCTAGAAATTCTTTTTTAAGTTTTTCTGTTACAGTATAACCATCAACTAAAGTTGACAAACCCCCGGAGACTTCATTTTCTATACAATGCAGCATCTGAATACAAGGCACTGGATTTCTATACGGATTATCGGTATGTGGTGCAAGAGCCAACGATGTATAAGCCAAATCATTAGGGTTTGGCTTGGACTTTACATTAAAAAATTCACCAAAGTTTGTTCTTCTAATACTTCCAATAGAATTTGCAAAGTTTACAATGAAATTTTTTTCTATAGGAACTTTTTTAAATATAACAAATCCATATTTATAAAAACTGGTTAAAGCTTTATACATTACCTCTTCTTCAAAAAAGTTTTCTCTGAACTCAAAATAGTTTAAATTTTTTAAAGAAGAATCCCATTCAACCTTATTAATCTCTTTAATTTCATTGATATTCGAAAATTCTTTTAAAATATTTTGAATTAGTAATTTTGCACTGGTTCCATCATTAAATGAGACCTCTAAATGATCGCTAGATAAACTTAAATTATTAATCTTAATATCTTCTTGAATTTGAGTTGGATCAAATAATCTTTGTTGAGTCTTTTTATCTATAAATTCATTTCCATTTACTCTTTCCCTAAGCCAAAAGGGGTGGATTTCTTTTTTTAATCCATGATTTTCAAAAAATACCTGATTATCTTTTAATTCTATTTTCATAAGGTAATTAAATAATTATTTAAAATTTAGCTTTAATCAATAGTAATAAAATAGTATTAGTCTTTTGTGCAAGATCTTAAATCTTCAGATTATAAAATTTATTCTAAATTTATTGAGAATTTAGCTAAGAAATTAACTAAATTTTATTACTCAAAATTAGATAAACCTTTTAAGGTAACAAATAAACTTAGGGGCAAGGGTTATGACCCAGTGACAAGTGCAGATAAATCATTTGAAAAATTTATTAGAAAAGAAATCAGAAAAAAATTTCCAACGCACCAAGTGATTGGTGAAGAGTTTGGATTGAACAAAAATAAAAGTGATTTTACTTGGATATTAGATCCTATAGACGGCACTAGATCTTTTGTTATAGGTAATCCTACTTGGAGCAACTTAATATCATTAAATTACAAAGGTAATCCGATTGTTGGTCTTGCAAATTTTCCAATACTGAAAAAATACTATTTTAATATTTCAAGCAAAACTGCATATGTTTCTGAAAATGGTAAGAAAAGAAAATTAAGAGTAAATCATAAAGCTAATTTTTCTAAAATTAAAATGTCAGCAGCATTTCATGGAGGATTATCTTTGATCAAACAAAAAAAAATTCCTAAAATTTTAAAACTTATGCAATTTCCTTGTGTCGATGCATTAAGCTATTCTCATTTTACTGAGGGAAAAGTTGACGTTGTCTTACAGTGCTCAAATAAAATTTGGGATATAAATCCTCTGATACCAATAATAAAAGCAGCAGGTGGAATTGTTACTACATGGAAAAATAAAGAAGCTACAAAAGGAGGTAATATTATTTGTTCTGCAAACAAAAGCATTCATAATAGAGTTTTAAAAATTTTAAGACCTGTTGCTAGCTAGTTTTTCCGAGGGTATTTAATAGAATTACACCAATTATAATTAAAACGATTCCAATTATTCCGTAGAAATTTGGTATTTGATTGTATTTAAATACACCAAATAAAGTCACCGCAGCAATTGTAAGGCCTCCATAAGTTGCATAAGTAAAACCAACAGGAATTATATTCATTGCTTTTGATAAACAAAAAATACAAGCAATAATAGATATGATACAAAAAATTGTAGGAACGATAATTGTAAATCCATTTGTAGATTTTAAAAATCCATTAGAAGTAATTCCAAGCACAATACCTAAAAGTAAAAAAATATAACCTGAAAAATTACTCATAATTTAGATTATGATTATTTGGTTATTTTATCTACAAACTTTTTTGTAAGTGGTCCAACTACAAATCCTGCAGCTATCGCTATAGGAAGCCCAACTGACCACGCTTTTAAGAATCTGTTCAAGTATTCCCTATCCATTCCAGTATTTATGTAAGTAATTATCAAAGTCATTATTAAGCTCATACTAAAGCCTACAATTAGAATGAATAAAAAATTAGAATATTTTTTTGGAAGCATTATTTTTTAGCCCACTTTATAGCATCTTCCATTCTATCATCACCCCAAAATATTTCATCTTCAACTATAAAAGAGGGACTACCAAATACTTTATTTTCCCGGGCAGAATCTGTATTAGACATATATTTTTTCTCAAATATTTCAGATTTCGCCTCAGAAACTATCTCATTTTTATTTAAAGCTAATTCTTTACAAATTTCAGAAATACTAGGATCAATAGCTGGCTCTTTTCCCTCTTGAAACCACTTCTTATAAGTAAGTCTGATATAATCTATGCCCCAACCTTTATCCAATCCAAGAATTGCAATTTTATTAGCTAGGTCAAATTCTGATAGCGGGTAGGGCACTGGTGTTTTTGCAAAAAAACCATAACCTTCCGCGCGCCTCTCTATATCTCGCCACATATAATTTACTTTATTTATTTTATCTTTTGGAAATGGAATATTGTTCATTTCTTTCATAATTGCTCTGACACTAAAAGGTTTCCAGTTAAATTTAATCTGATGCTTTTTTTCTACATCAAGAATTCTAGTGACAGTCAGATAGGTATATGTACTTCCTATTGAAAAATAAAAATCTATATTTTTCACTTATTTTGAAAGTTTAGTTGCACCTGTCTCTAAACTAATAATTTTTCCATCTTTGTATTTGTAAACTGCCATTACAGCTTCAACATTTCCATCATTAAATGTAACTATTGAATGATGAACTCCAACTTCATCATTTTCGTAGACTACTCTTGCTTTATCTTGATTAATATCGCCACTCATTGCCCATTTTATAACATCAGCCTTACCTATGGTATTTCCTGATTTATGCATTGTAAATTTAAAATCATCATGCAAAAGTTCATTCATAGTTGACTCATCTTTATTATTAATTGCTTTTGTATATTTCTCTAACATCGACATTTTATACTCCTTTAATAATTATTCCATTACTGACTGAATTGTCTAAACGGATTTGTTTAATTGGTTTATATTCCTCTGAATCATACCACTCTAAAGCTTTTTCGTAACTTGGAAATTTTATAATGATTGTTCTGGGATATGTCCAGGTACCTTCAATCACTTTAGTTTCACCACCCCTGACAATATATTCACCTCCAAATTTTTTAGCTATTGATGTTACCTTCTCAACGTATTCTTTATATTCTTCAGGTTTTTTTATTTCTATATTAAAAATAACAAAACCTGGCATTAAAGATCATTCACCCCACATTCCATGAAATTCATAAACAACAGCTGGTTCATTTCCAACTACCCAACCATCGTGTCCAGGCTGAATCGAATAAGCATCCCCAGCTTTGTATGTCAACTCTGTACCATCATTATGTTTCGCGCAAACAGCTCCTGAAACAATTACACCTAAATGTGTTGCTTGGCAGCTATCACCACCAACTGTAGGCTTGATATCTTTTGACCATTTCCATCCAGGTTGCAATGTAAGTTTCATTACCCTCTGGTTTCCAACTTTTACTGCTTCAATTTTTGCATTATTAAAACTATTATTAACTTCATCTGCTTTTTCAAAAGTTTTCACTTCTACTCCTGCCATGACATCTCCTTTTATTTAAACGTAGATTTTATCAGCCAAACCATAACAAAGTACAGCACTTAATATAGTATGGGCTAATGGGCCATAAATTGCTTCATCAGAAGTCTTGTCTGTGTGTCCAAGTTTATTTATTTTAGTACTATAAAAACCAACAATAAAAGCACATAGGTTTTGTAAAAATACTAAATTAAAGAATGCCCAAGTAGCCTCTAAGCCGTTAGGTCTTATAAAGCCGACATAGATTGCCATTAAGGTTGAACCGATAAAAAAACATCCAAAAAATCTAACTACACCTGCGCCTGTAGCATCGATCCCATATTTATCCAAAAAGGTTTGAGTTTGGACAACACATCTAAATCCATAAAAAGCATAACCTATAAAATGAATTATAAAAATTGCTAAGTAAAATATTCCACCAAATTTATCTATCATTACTATTTCCTTAATCCTTTGTTAAATTTATTCACTAAAGATCGGTCTGATCTCATCTTCAATTGTTCCCTCTATAGCAACATCTTTTAATTGCTCTTGAAGTTTTATATATTCAGGATCTGCAGACATGTTAGCGTCAGCATCATTATCACCTTCAAACATAGTTCCAATTAAAGTTTCTCTTATTGTTCTTGGATCTCCACCCATTTGAAAAGAAAAATAGACATCATGGTTAGGATAATGTTTTTTTCTTACTGCTGCTAAACCTTTTCCAATTTCCATAGCTTTTCCTAGGCTGTCATCTTTTACTCTCATTGTCCTTGTGTAAATTACCTTCATTGTTTCACCTTATTTAGTCAAAGTTTAGGCATTTTATTTAGCATTAAAATCTATAATATCATCTGTACACTCAACAAATTTATGAGGTTCATAGAAATCATTCATAGACTCTAATTGTTTATTAATTGCATCTGGATCAGTACCTTTCCACCAGCAAAACATTGTTAAGTTATCACCTGGCGTATTCCAGCTCATTTGACACTTTGCATTGTCACTTGTCATTGCCTTAGTCATATCTTCCATAGACATCGAACCAGTAACTTCTATCATTTTAGCTTTTGCTGTTTTTGACTTAAAAGTGTGTGTGACTATATAATTTTTCATATTTCTCCTATTTTACTTTTGTTAAATCATAAATCGAATAGCTATCTATAACAGCATCCATAACAGGTTTTGATACCTCAGTACCTTCAATGAACTTATGCAATCCAGGTTCATCAATGCAAAATATCTTAAACATCACAGTTTTTTTATCTGGGGCTACCGTTCCAATAGTTTTTTCTACTACTGCAACTTTAGCTCTTTCTGCCAAACCCTCTGGTGATTGCATAAATCCCATAAACTTTTCTAACGTACCTTCTTTTAATTTAGCCACTACTAACATTTCTTTTTCCATTTTATCTCCTTTAATTAATTAATTTAATATGTGTACTCACCACTCATTTGATTCATTGAATGAGCAAATCCACTTTTCCCCTTAAGGTTCTGTCTACTTGAAAAACCAGTTCCTGAAATTTTTTCATATTTTCCAGTACCCCCAACAATTTTAAAGGTCCCTGATCCACCTTGACCTCCAGTTCCTTTACCTTTGTAATTTATAAAAACTTTTTCACCATCAGCTAAATAAAAAGTACACATACCTGTTTCATCTTCAAACTTACCACCTACTAATGTAAGTCCACCAACACAATTCATTGTAGATTTGTCAAATATACTATTAGGGTCTTTATCAGCGAGACCAGCATTTCCATCGTAAGTTATAGCCATATTACCATTGCCAGCATTCATGATATTCATTTCCCAAGATCCCATGCCACTTGCATTAAATTTTCCTGAATTAGCAAAAGTCACTGTAGAAATAATTGTAAATATTAAAGTTATTATTATTTTTTTCATTTTTACTCCTATTTATTAATATAAAGTTTGAATTACTTTTTTAACTCTTTCAGCCCCATTAGGGACTAACGCTTCAACAAAAGAATGACATTTATCTGTTTTAGCTTTGTCATATTTCGAACCATAATGTTTATCTACTGCTTTATTAACTCCCTCATCCCAATCTTTTTCAGGGATACCTATTTCAAGAGCATAAGTTTTTAATACTTTTACAGTTGATATAGATTTTTCTTTCATGGCATATTCAAATGTTTCACCAGATGGAAGAAAGTAGTTAGCCATATAAATGCCAACGCAATCCCAAGCCTTAGACTTGTCATTGTCACTCATCCCAGCAATTGATGAAGTAGATATTAAAATTGCTACAAAATAGATAGCAAATGTTTTTAAAATATTTTTTATTAGCATAGCATCTCCATTCAAATAAAGATCTCCGCTAATCTTTATTTAATTTTTAAGTTAATTAAATATATGTCTAAAAAGTAACAGTTTTGTTACATAGCAGCTATGCGATATTATAACCAACTAGGAATAGGTAAGTTTTTTTCCTCTAAAAAAGATTTGTTAAACATCTTTGAGTTGTATTTATCTGATCTATCACAAAGGATAGTTACAATAGTTTTTCCAGGTCCTAATTCTTTTCCTAGTTTGATTGCTCCAGCAATATTAATTCCACAACTAGTTCCTAAACTTAATCCCTCATTTTGAATTAAATCATAGAGGATAGGTAAAGCTTCTTTATCATCTATTGAATACGCATCATCAATTTTTGCATTATCAAAATTTTTAGTAATTCTACTAGATCCAATACCTTCAGTTATAGAGTTCCCAACAGACTTTAGCTCTCCATATTTAATATAGTTATAAAGAGAGGATCCTTTTGGATCTGATAAATAAATTTTTATATTTTTATTTTTTTCTTTTAAAAAATTACTTACACCTGAAATCGTTCCACCAGTTCCAGAAGAACAAACGAAACCATCTACTTTACCTTCAGTTTGTTCCCAAATTTCTTTACCAGTTCCTTCATAATGACCTTTAGCATTAGCGGTGTTATCAAATTGATTAGCCCAAACTACTCCATTATTATTTGTGGGTTTTAATTCATCAGCTAATCTAGATGCAACTTTAACAAAATTGTTATCATCTTTGTAAGGCTTGGCTGGTACCAATCTTAATTCAGCACCTAAGTTTCTTAAAGTATCTTTTTTTTCTTGGGTTTGATTATCATTCATTACAATAATAGTTTTATAACCAAGAGAGTTACCTAAAAGTCCTAAGCCTATACCAGTGTTTCCGGCGGTACCTTCAACAATAATACCACCTTTTGAAATCAATTTTTTTTCTTGAGCATCTTTAATAAGAGCTAATGCAGCTCTATCTTTAACAGAGCCACCAGGATTTAAAAACTCCGCCTTACCATAAATGTTACATTCAGTGATCTCAGAAGCAGCTTTAAGTTTTATTAGAGGAGTATTACCGATACATTCAATGAAATTATTTTGAGTTTTTTTCATTTTAATGTAATTTACCTTATTCTTTAATCAGTAGCCTAGTTGTGAAATCTACTCTGTGTAACCATATTTTTTTTCCCTCGAAATATTCATCTACAGCATTTTGAACTCCTGGAAACATTCCATAATCATCAATATGAAGAATACCCCCTTTGACTAATCTAGGAAATAAAATCTCGAGTTCAAATTTTGTTAGAGAATACAAGTCTGTGTCCAGCCGAAGAAAAGATATCTTCTTTGGTAGATTATTTTCATCTTTTAATGTTTTAAGAACATCACCTTTAATTAGATTCAAGTCTGGTTCATTATTTCCTGAGTAGTTTTCTATATTTTTTCTAACCATTTCAAGCGACGGATAAAAATTTGATTTTACTTTACTGTTATGTCCAGAAATTTCGACATTCTTTCCTCCTATTGTTACATCTTTTTCAGTAAGAGTGGGGTTTTCAAATCCTTTTTCGAAGGTATCGAAACCATAAATTTTTGAGTTTATTGAATACAATCTTTTATATTTTGAAATTAAAGCAAGAGAACCGCCAGTAAAAACACCACATTCTACAATGTCTCCCTCTATATAATTATTTGAAATATATTTTAATGATTGCATCATGGACCATAAGCTCGCTCTACTGCATAAAGCCAATTTGATAGCGTTGTCTATATCTTTTTTTTCTTCATCACTTGCTTCTAAAATAAAGTCATTATATTTATCATTAAAATTATTAATTTTTACAATCTTGTAATTAATTAATGATAAAATTTTTTTTAATAATTTTTTTATGTAATTTTCATTTATTTCTCTGGTACTAGCCATGCTTGACCTTTTTAATTAAAATTTTTAGTTACTTTTCATTACTTAATTATATAATATCCTCAGTAACAGCATAAGGTTTAAATCCTTTTGAGGCATCTCCAACTCTTTTAGCTGGTATACCTGCCATAACTGATTTTTCAGGTACATTTTTTGTTACTACTGAATTAGATCCAATAAGAGAGTTTTTTCCTATTGTAATAGGCCCTAATATTTGAGCACCAGACCCCACAACAACATTATCCTCTAAAGTTGGATGTCTTTTCATATTTCTTTGATCGTTAGAATTAATACTTGGTGCAATTCCACCCAATGTTACATTATGATAGATAGTAACATTATCGCTGATCTCAGATGTTTCACCAATTACAACACCCATACCATGATCAATAAATAAATTTTTTCCAATTTTAGCCTTAGGATGAATTTCTATACCCGTTAAGAATCGCGAAAGTTGCGAAATGATTCTTGCAATCAAATCAAACTTAGCGATAGCAAAAAAATTAGCTATCCTGTGAAAAAAAATAGCTTTAACTCCTGGGTAAGTTAAAATTAAACTTAACTTAGATTTTGCCGCAGGATCTCTATCTATTATAGATTGTAAAAAGTCATTCATAAGTATTTGCCAGCTTGATAAAAATAATAATACTTATATAGTTATTCTAAACAGTATTTAAAGGAGAAATTATGTATAAAAACACTAATTGTTTTCATCTAGCAATCCCTTGTGGAGATCTAGAAACAGCAAAAAAGTTTTATAGTGAGACTTTGGGTTGCCGACTCGATAACTCTGCTCAAGAATGGGCTGATGTTGATTTTTGGGGAAATGAATTAACACTTCACGCAAGTGATCATAAGTTAGATAGCGAAAGACATGACGTAGATATGGGAAATGTTTCTGTTCCCCATTTTGGAGTTCATTTATCTAGAAAAGATTTCGATGCTTTAAAAAATAGATTAAAAGAAAATGGTGCTAAATATTACGATGAACCTTATTTAAGATTTAAAGGTACAAAATATGAGCAAGAAACTTTTTTTGTAAAAGATCCTAACGAAAATATTTTGGAGATTAAAACATTAACGGCTAATTCAGAATAATCTGATTTTTAGATGGAATACCTGGTATTAGGTTTTTTTACCGGGCTTAGCATAATATTAGCAATAGGTGCACAAAACATTTTTGTAATAGAGCAAGGGCTTAAAAAGCAACATGTATTTCTAGTCTGTTTAATTTGTTCTTTATCAGATTTATTATTGATATTTTCAGGCATCCTTTTATTTCATTTTTTTCATCAATATTTTAATTTATTTGTAGAATTAGTTTTAAATATCTCATTAATAATTTTTTTAATTTATTTTATATATTCTAAAATCAAATCATTAAAAATTAATGTCAATTTTAACAGCGAATTTAAAGATATTTCTAGTTCTGAGATTTTATTAAGGACACTTGGTTTTACTTATCTGAATGCACATGTTTATTCTGATACAGTTTTCTTTTTAGGAAATTTTTCAAAAAATTTTCTTTTTGATGAAAAAATTTATTTTGGTGTTGGCGCATCAATTGCATCATTTATATTTTTCTTTCTGCTAGGTTATTTATCTGTTTACTTTTCAAAATATGCTCAAAGTGACAAAACATGGAAATACATTAATATATTTATAATTGGATTTATGTCCTTGCTTACAATTTATATAGTTAAAGAAACAGTATATTTTCTTTAATTAATAACATTTTTAGAAGACAATTATAGCGCATGTTAAATTCTCTATTAGTAATTATTTTAAAAATATGAGTGATTTAAATAAACATTTTCAACCAAAAAACTTTAGTGACAAGGTTGCTTTATCTTTTACTAAATTTTTAAGGTTGCTAGCAGATACTTTTTTTAAAAAAAGATATGGTCATAGAGCTGTAGTACTAGAAACAGTTGCAGCTGTGCCAGGAATGGTTGCTGGAATGTTGTTACACTTAAAATCTCTTAGAAAAATAGAAGATGATAAAGGTTGGATAAAAACTCTGTTAGACGAAGCTGAAAATGAAAGAATGCATTTGATGACTTTTGTTCATATTGCAAAACCAACTGCTATTGAAAGATTTATAATCATGACTGCTCAATTTATTTTTATTTTAACTTATGCAATAATATATTTAGTCTCTCAAAGAACTGCTCATAGAATTGTTGGTTATTTTGAAGAGGAAGCTGTTATTAGTTATACAGAATACTTAAATGAGCTTGAAGCTGGAACTATTCCTGATCAACCTGCTCCTGAAATTGCAATAAATTATTGGAACTTACCATTACATTCTACACTTAAGGATGTTGTAAGAGTAATAAGAGATGATGAAGCGGGACATAGGGATGTAAATCATCAGTTTGCTGATCTAATTAATTTAAAGAAATCAAAAAAAAATATTGTTACTAAAGACAAAATTAAAGTAGAAAAAACTGAAGAAATTTTAAATTAATCCTTAATTTGATATGATTGACAAAAGAAAATTTTTGAAATTACTAGGATTTTCTTATTTAATGTTTTTAGTATTACCTTACAGGGTTTTATCATCGGCAACTAAAAAAGTTATTAATCCAAATCTTTCAAAAGCTCAAAAAAATATAATGTTTAATGAGGGCACAGAAAGAGCTTTTACAAGTGATTTACTTAAAGAAGATAGAGAGGGATTTTACCATTGTGCAAATTGTAATGCTAAGCTATTTGCATCTAATACAAAATTTGATAGTGGAACAGGGTGGCCTTCATTTTCAGAAGCATTACCAGGAGCGTTTAAAACAAAAATAGATTATTCTTTTGGTATGAAGCGAATTGAATATCATTGTGCAAACTGTGGTGCTCATCATGGTCATGTTTTTTTAGATGGTCCAACTGCTACTGGAAAAAGATTTTGTAATAATGGATTGTGTTTAATTTTTATTCCAGAAAATTAGTTTGAAAAACCATATTTTCTAAGTCTTGCATCACCTGTTCTTGCATGAGCTTCCATACCTTCATATCTTGAAATTCTTGCACAGGCTGCCCCAACAGATTTTGTAGAGTCTTTTGTCATTCTTTGAAAACTTAATGTTTTAATAAATTTTCCTACAAACAATCCTCCAGTATAACGACCAGCACCTTTTGTAGGTAAGATATGATTTGTGCCAGAACATTTATCTCCATAAGCAACAGTTGTTTCCTCACCAATAAATAGTGAACCATAATTTTTTAATCTTTTATGAAACCATTCAAGATTTTGAGTTTGAACCTCTAAATGTTCAGGTGCATACTCATCACTTATAGTTGCCATTTCCTCATCAGTATCACAAAGTATAACTTCACCATAATCTCTCCATGCTGCTTCAGCACTTGTTCTTGGGACCTCAGGTAATTCAGCAATTAATTCTGGAACTCTTTTTAATACTTCTTCAGCTAGTCTTTTACTGGTTGTGTATAACCAGGCAGGAGAGTTATATCCGTGTTCAGCTTGACCAACCAAGTCTACCGCCACCATTTCAGCATCAGCTTTGTCATCTGCAATTACAGCAATTTCTGTTGGACCTGCAAACAAATCAATTCCAACTTTTCCAAATAGTATTCTTTTTGCCTCTGCAACAAACTGATTTCCTGGACCAACCAATATATCTGCAGGTGGATTTTTAAATAATCCATTTGTCATTGCAGCAATACCAGGAACCCCACCTAAATTTAGTATTACATCAGCACCACACAAATCTGCTGTATAAACAATTGCTGGATGAGCTCCTATTCCTTCTTTAGGTGGACTACAGGCAATAATATTTTTTACTCCAGCAACTTTTGCTGTTGTAACACTCATAACAGCAGAGGCTATATGTGCGTAACGTCCACCAGGTATATAGCAGCCAGCAGTGTTGACTGGTATTAATTTTTGACCAGCAAATAATCCTGGAGAAAGTTCTACTTCAAAATCTTGACCATAGTTTTTTAATTGGGCTTCAGCAAACTTTCTTACTCTTTCATGAGAAAATTGAATGTCATCTTTTGTTTTTTGATCTAATTCTTTTTTGATCTTTTCAATTCTTTCTTTGGAAACAATAATTTCACCATCATATTTATCGAATTTTTTAGTTAAATTGATGCATGCTTCTTCTTTTGAATTTTCAATTTCTTTTAATAAATTTTTAACTATCTCAGTAGTTTTAGTATCATCTGTAGAAGATGTTTTAGGGGATTTTTTTAAATAAGTAATTGCCATAGTTTTTATTTGAATTAATGGGAATATTTAATGCAAATTAGTTTTTTTTTCAATGAAACTATTAATCTAAAGCTACCACTGCAGCAGCAATCGAGGCTAATCTGGCAGGTGCTTCGTCTGATCGACTTGTAATTACCACTGGTACTTTACCACCAATTACAACTCCTGCAGCACAGGCTCCACAGAAATATATTAACATTTTAACCAAAGCGTTTCCTGTTTCTACACTTGGAACCAATAAAACATCAGCTTCACCAGCTACAATATTTTTTATTCCTTTAATTGATGCTGATTTTTTTGAAACACTATTATCAAAAGCAAGGGGACCAAAAACATCTGCATTTAAATTGTCTTCTTTAGCTAGTTTGGTTATTTCAGCCGCTTCTTTAGAACTTGGAACACTATCTAGCACTTCTTCAGTAGCAGAAAGAATAGCAACTTTTGGTTTATCAATTCCAATTCTATTTGAAAAATTTACTACATTTTTTAAAATATGCATTTTTGTTTTTATATTTGGCAATACATTTAATGCTCCATCCGTAATTATTAATGGTTTGCTTTCTTTATGAATAGTCATGTGCCAGATATGACTTAGTCTAGTTTTACCTAATAAATCATATTCTCTTTTTAAAACTTCTTTCATTAAAATATCAGTGTGAATATGTCCTTTGACAATAATTCTAATTTTTTTTTCACTTGCTAATTTTGCAGCTATTGGTGCAGTATTATTTTCAACAGGTTCGTTTATGATTTCATAATTAGAAATATCCCATTTTAAATCTTCGGCACATTTCAAAATTTCTTTTTCATCACCGATAAAAATTGGCTCTATTAAATTCTCATTTACAGCATCTTGTATAGAAAGCATAGGCAGTGGTTTACCTGCGTTAACTATTGCTGCTTTAACTCCCTTTTTTTTATGGGCAACATCTAAAAGATTATTTGGACAGACTATTTCCTTATTTGATAGCATAAATTTAATTTTTAAGTATTTTTAAATCTTTTTTAATTGTTTCAGAAATTTTAATATCCTTTTTTGAATTCATTTTGAACCTTTTAAATTTATTTTCACCAGGATACATAATATTTTTTACACCTTTAATTTTAGGTAATTTCTTTATTGTTTTAATATTATTTTTAATTCTACTATTATAATCCTTCACAAATAAATTTGTTTTAAATGTGATAAATAAATGGCCAATATTTTGTGGACCTGAAAAATCATCAAATGGATCTTTAACTCTGCCAGCATGATTACTACCAGTTAATACACCACTTAAAATATCAACCATCCAAGCTAATCCTGATCCTCTGAAACCAGCAATAGGTAATTGAACTCCTTTTAGAGCTTTTTTTGCATCTGTTGTGGGTTTACCAAATTTATCTAAAGCAACACCTTTTGGAATTTTTTGATTATTTCGTGCAGCCACTCTAATTTTTCCTCTATTAATCATTGAAATAGAGGTATCAAAAATGAATGGAATTTTTGAACCTGAAGGAGTCCCAAAACAAATTGGGTTAGTTCCAAATAAACTTTTTAACGCTCCGTGTGGAGCAACTGCCGGTGGAGCACTTGTATAAATCATAGTAACCAGATTTTTTTTTACTGCTTGTTCTGCGTAATATCCTGAAAGACCATAATGACCGCTATTTTTTACCGCAACCATTCCTATACCTGTTTTTGTTGCATTTTGAATTGCTTTTTTTATGGCAATATCTGCGGCTACGAAACCTATACTATTATTTGCATCTACAAGTGAGATAGACTGTGAAATCTTTTTAATCTTAATTTTAGGTTTTGGGTTAATAACTTTTTTGGAAATTCTTTCACAATACATTTTTAATCGTGAAAGACCGTGCCCATAAGCACCAACTAACTCTGCATTAATTAAAGCATTAGCCGAAATCAAAGCATGATTATTGTTTAAGCCAAATTTTTTAAAGATTATAACAACTTCTTTTTTTAAAATATCTGTTTTCAAACTATCCTTTTCCGCGCCATGGGATTGTTTTATCTATAATTTTTCTCAAAGTGATATCAAATAACAATCCAAGCATACCCATAATAAATATTGTTATCCAAATTACTTCATATTGAAAATATTTTTTTGCAACATTTTCCACAAATCCTATGCCTGTTGTACCCGCTAAAAATTCTGCTGCAACTAATGTTCCCCAACACATACCTACTGCTACTCTTATACCAGTAAGAATTTCTGGTAATGAATTAGGAAATATTACGTGTCTTAGTATTTGTCGTTTAGATGCCCCCAATGAATGAGCAGCATGAATTTTAGAAAGCTGAGTCCCTGATGCACCAGCTCTAGCTGAAATAATCATAATTGATAAAGAAACCATAAATAAAAGAAATACTTTTCCAGTGTTATCTATACCCAATACAGAAATAATTAGTGGTGCCCAAGCTAAAGGAGGAACAGGTCTATAAAGTTCAATCAAAGGATCAAAAAAACCTTTGGCAAATCTATTTAGTCCCATGAATAAACCTAATGGTACACCAATGATTATTCCAAATACTAATCCTAAAAAAACTCTTAAAAATGAATCCCAAATGTGTCCGTAAGGTACTGGCACCTTAAATAATTTGAAATCACCTGTTACAACTTTTAAGACATTACCTTTAAAATTTTCTTTTACAATTCCATCTTTAGTGTGAACTGGATATTCACCAGGTAAAATATCTGCTATCCAATCAGGTAAAATAAATCCAATCATTTTACTGACATCAACCATATCTATCCAAAGAAGTGGTATATCTTTGTAACCAACGCTTGGTTTTGACATTAATATAAATTTGTTAAAAGTGTCAGATGGTTTTGGAAGCCATCTGCCAGAACCTTGTTCAGAACAACTTGGACCACTAGCAACTATTGTTCCAGCTGGGAATAACAAAATATCTATAAATCTTAGACCACCTTGTGTCTTTAGTTGCGCATTATCAAATTTAATTATAGCATTTTGCATTTTGTCTAATGCATTAGGTGGATATATACTTGCGAATTCTATTCTTCTTGCGATCTTTACAATATTTTTTGCATAGGTAGATGCTACTTCCTCACTATCACTTAGATTTTTTCTATAAGATTTAATATCCTCTTTAAGTTGTTTAATTTGATTTTTAAATTGAGGATTATGATTTCTTAATTTAAAAAATTCATCACTAATTGAGTTTAATTCTTGTGCAGCAGCATGAAATTTTAAACCTCTATCAGTTGCTGGAATTAAAGGTACTTCCATTGTATTTTCTATAGACCCAGTTCCTGATTTTACTTTTACAATTCCCCATCCACCTTCTTCACTTACAGCTTTAAGTCTTTCATTAAGCTCCTGTTCAGTTTCAAATGGATAATCTGGTTTTTGAAAATTTTCAGTTAAAAGGTTAATTTTACCTGTTATATCATTAATCTTTTGTTTGGTTTCATTTTCAATCAAATCTTCATTTGTTAATAATGGAATTAATTGATTTGTTTTCTTTATAAATCCTGCAAGAACTGTTTTTTGTTGATTATCTATTTCTTGAGAATTTTGTATTTCGTTTAAAATAAGATTAAGGTTTTTATTTTCTTTCTTGATTTGAGATGTACTTTTGAATTCTCTTTCTTCAATAGGAAATTGATATTTTAAACCTAGCAATGAATCATTTACTTTTGCTACTTGGCAAAGTTCGTTAGCAGATTTTGGATAAAATCCTTTTGCAATATCCCATGAATAATAAAGCCAAACTAAAAGAAGAAAGCTGCTTCCTACGATAACCCAATGAGTACCACCTAACGCTCTTTCAGGATTACCAAATACCGCATCAACTTTTTCAGTTTTAATTAATTTTCTTCCATAAAGAATGCAGCCGATAACCGCTACAAAAATTAAAAAAGTTACTATTTGAGTAAGCATCTAAATATCTTTCCCCATAATTTCTTCTTCCATATTCCAAATCATTTCTAATATTTCCTCACGCTTTGCAGAAAAATCTTTATTTTTTTTAATTTCTCTTAAATCTTCTTTTAATCCCATCAAAGCAAAAGGTAGATTGTATTCTTTATGTATACGACCTGGTCTAGGAGCCATAACGTAAAGTCTTTCACCAAGTAATAAAGCTTCTTCAACTGAGTGAGTAATTAAGATAATTGTTTTGCCAGTTTCTTTCCAAATTTTTAAAACTAAAGACTGCATTTTCTCTCTCGTTAGCGCATCAAGTGCACCTAATGGTTCATCCATTAAAATTAAATCTGGATCGTTAATAAGACATCTTGCTAGAGCAACTCTTTGCTGCATTCCTCCTGATAACTGATAGGTCGGAGTATTACCAAATCCTTGTAAACCGACAATTTCTAACCACTCATCTACTTTCTTTGCAGTTTGTATTGGATCTTCTTTCTTCATTCTTAATCCAAAATTTACATTCTCTGCAACTGTTAACCATTCAAACAACGCTCCTTGTTGAAAAACCATTCCTCTTTCAACACCAGGGCCATCAATTTCTTTATTATTTAAAGTGATAACACCTGAAGTTGGTCTGATAAATCCTGCAGTGATATTAAGTAGTGTTGTTTTCCCACAACCAGATGGGCCTAGAACTGTAAGAAGTTCTCCTTTTTTAAGTGTAAAGTTTAAATCTTTTAAAGCATGAACCGTTTCTCCTTTTGGAGTCTTAAAAATCATATTAAGATTTTGAGAAATTAGATCACTCATAAAACGACTTTATATTAAAATTTTTAATAAAAAAATAGGCACCAATTTAATAAAATTGGCGCCTATTTAAATTTTAAATACCTTTAGATTACAAAGGTAAGAAACTAGTGTCTACATTTCCTCTTGGAGTTCCCATACCTTTTAGGAACGCATCAAGATTTCCTTTAGTCATAGATTGCTTAGTTTCTTCTGGAGTTAAGAATTTAAATCCACTTAAAGTTTCTTTCATGTCAGCAACTTTCATTTCTGAAGCCTTAGCCATAACACTCATATTGCTTTTACCAGCTTTGTATCTAGCATTTGCTTCGTGAGTTACTTCTATAAAAGTTCTTAGCATACCTGGATTTTCTTTCATAAACTTTGTAGTTACTGAAGTAATATCTATTCCAAGAATACCTGCTTTTCTTGCTTCATCAACTGTAAGTAATCTTGAACCAACTGCAGTTGCAGCTTTAATAGAGTTACCACCAAATAAACATGCCATTACAACATCACCACTTACTAATGCAGCAGCTCCTTCTTCAGGATCCATTTGAATAATATCCATTTTGCCTCTATCAGCCCCAACAACTTTCATACTTTCATCAAAAACGTATTCAGCCATTGTTCCTAATGGAACAGCAACTTTCTTACCTTCTAATTCAGTAGCATTTGCTTTAGTAATTCCAGAAGCATTAGAAGTAACACAAGTTGTTCCTCCCATTCCGTATTCCATAGCAATATCAACTAGTTTAATTGGTGCTTTAGATTTAACAGCGTTAATGAAAGGTACTAAACCTTGAGAATAAGAAATATCTATATCCCCTGCAAGCATAGCATCAGTCATCGCTCCACCATTTGTAAAGTTCGTCCATTTAACTGGAACACCAAGCGCTTTAGCGAATGCTTTTTTTTGCATATCCTCTAAATTTGGACTTGGCCACTCTAGAAAGTAAGCAACTCTAACTTCATTCGCTGCAGAATTAGCGGCTGAAATACTCAAGTTAAGAGCAACAAAACATCCTAAAAGAAAACTAATTATTTTTTTCATTTATTCCCCTATCATTAATTATTTAATTGTAGATATTTAAATTCAATTTTGGATAGAAGTAAAACAAATTATATTGGGAGACAGTATTGCAAACATTTCAATTGTACAATTTAAAGTTGTATAGTAGTATTTGTCCAATTTGAGTTTAGAGAAATTCCTAGTAAACAACCAAATTTAGTCTATGAATTAAAAAACTTAAATTTAATAAAAATTATGAGCTCTGAAAATAGAACAAATATTCCTAATTCCTTAAATGAACATTGGATGCCTTTTACATCAAATAAAGATTTTAAAAAAAGTCCAAGATTAATTACTGAAGCAAAAGGTGTTTATTTAAAAACTCATCATGGAAAAACACAAATCGATGCAAGCTCGGGACTGTTTTGCAATCCTCTTGGACATGGTAGAAAAGAAATAACTGAGGCAGTTACAAAGCAGTTAGAAACTTTAGATTATGCCCAGCCTTTTCAACAAGGTTTTGGTGGTTCGTTTGAATTAGCAACAAAAATTTCCAAACATACACCAGGAGATTTAAATAAAATTTTCTATACTATTTGTGGGTCAACTGCAGTTGAAACAGCCCTTAAAATCGCAATAGCTTATCATAGATCAAAAGGTAAGGCAGAAAGATTTAGATTTGTCGGAAGAGAACGTGGATATCATGGAATGAATATAGGATGCATTTCAGTTGGTGGAATGATTAACAACGTAAAGACTTTTGCAAGTGTTTTGATGCCAGGAGTTCAGCATATGAGACATACTCATTTAGATGAACATAAGTTTGTAAGCGGTCAACCTGAGACAGGAGCAGATAGAGCTGATGATTTAGAAAGAATAGCAATGAATTTTGGTCCAGAAAATATAGCGGCATGTATTGTTGAACCAATTGCTGGATCAACTGGAACTTTAGTTCCACCCAAAGGTTATTTACAAAAATTAAGAAATATTTGTGATAAACACGGCATACTTTTAATTTTTGATGAAGTGATTACTGGATGGGGAAGAACAGGTTCTTCTTTTGCAAGTATAGAATATGGAGTAACACCAGACATAATGACAATGGCTAAGGCTACAACTAATGGAGTTGTACCAATGGGTGTTGTTGCCTGTAAAGATGAAATTTATGATTCAGTAATGGATGCATCACCAATGGGCTCAGTAGAATTATTCCATGGATATACTTATTCAGGTATTCCAGTTGCTGTTGCGGCTGCATTAGCAGTACAGGATATTTTTGAAAAAGATGATATTTTTAATAGAGCAAAAAATTTAGCTCCATATTTCCAAAAGGGTTTATTTTCTCTGCAAGATTTAGAGTCTGTAGAAAATATTAGAGGCTATGGAATGATGGGTGGTATAGATATGAAGTTAAATACTAAACCTGGTAAGGCTGGTTATGAATGTTTTAAAGCTTGTTATGAAGCGGGGGTCAACTTTAAAGCAACAGGTGATTGTTTAATTATTGCTCCACAGTTTATTTGTGAAGAAAAACATATTGATGAGATTATTGATAAACTTAGAACAGGTATCACTAATTATCAAAAGAACCAAAAAAACTAGTTAGTTAATTTTTTATCTATAGTAAACAGAGAGAGATAATGAGGATAGGCGTACCTAAAGAAATAAAACCACAAGAAAATAGAATTGGGTTAACACCCGAAAGTGTAAAAACTTTAGTATCTGAAGGTCACGAAGTTTTAATTGAAAATAATGGTGGCTTTGAAGCTGGTTTTGAAAATGATCAATATATAAAAGCTGGTGCTAAAATAGCCAGTAGTGCAGCTGATATTTTTAACGATGCTGAAATAATTGTTAAAGTAAAAGAACCTCAAAAAGTTGAAGTAGATATGATTAGAGAAAATCAAATTGTTTATACTTATCTTCATTTAGCTGCTGCAAAAGAACTTACAGAGGGATTAATTAAATCTAAAAGTATTAATATTGCTTATGAAACTGTTACTGATGATAATGGTAGACTTCCTTTACTAGCACCTATGAGTGCTGTTGCAGGACGAATGTCTGTTCAAGCAGGGGCACATTGTTTAGAAAAAAATCAAAAAGGCAGAGGTCTTTTATTAGGAGGTGCGCCAGGGGTAACTGCTGGAACAGTTGTTATTTTAGGTGGTGGAGTAGTTGGAGAAAACGCTGCAGTTATAGCAACAGGGATGCAAGCTAAAGTTCATATAGTTGATAAATCAGAAGCAAGGCTCAATCAACTAGTTGAAATGTTTGGTGATAAAATTATTCCTGAACAAAGTGATAAAATAGATTTAAATAATTTGATTGCAGAAGCAGATCTAGTAGTTGGGGGTGTACTCATACCTGGAGCCGAGGCACCAAAGTTAGTTACAAAAGATATGTTAAAATTAATGAAAAGAGGTTCTGTAATAGTTGATGTTGCAATAGACCAAGGAGGGTGTGTAGAAACTAGCAAACCAACAACTCATGGAGATCCCACTTACATTATAGATGATGTTGTTCATTATTGTGTAGCAAATATGCCTGGTGGAGTTCCTAGAACTTCAACATTAGCTTTAAATAAAGCAACACTTCCTTTCTTAGTAAAATTAGCAAACAAAGGTTACCAAAAAGCTTTAGGAGAAGATAAAAACTTTTTAGCAGGATTAAATGTTCATAAAGGCCATGTGACTTATAAAGCAGTTGCAGATGTATTTGGACACGAATATCTTGATCCTGGAGAAGCTATCAAAAATTAATTAAATGGAAAAAAAACTACCAAATAGCACTAAGGTTGTTGTTATTGGAGGTGGTGTAGTAGGTTGTTCTGTTGCTTATCATTTAGCAAAATTTGGTTGGAAAGATACAATTCTTTTAGAAAGAGATCAGTTAACATCAGGAACAACTTGGCACGCAGCAGGATTGGTTAGTCAGTTAGGTCCCTCAGCTGCAATAACCAAGATTAGAAAATATACTTTGGATTTATATAAGAAACTTGAAAAAGAAGTTGATCATTCAGCAGGTTTAAGATTAAACGGCGCCCTTTCAATTGCTCAAAACAAAGGAAGATGGCAAGAACTTCAAAGACAAGCAACTACGGCACAACTTTATGATGTTGATGTAAGAATTTTAGATAAAAATCAAATTAAAAAAGATTATCCAATTATTAATACTGATGAAGTTATTGGTGGCATTTTAATGCCTGGAGATGGTGCTGCTGATCCATCAGGTGTTACTCATATGTTGGCTAAAGCTGCAAGAAAAGAGGGAGCACAAATTTTTGAAAAATCTCCAGTAGATGAAATTTTAACTGAGAATGGAAAGATCTCAGGAGTAAAAGTTAATGGCCAAGAAATTGAATGTGAATATATTGTCTTAGCATCTGGAATGTGGTCAAGACAAATTGGAGAAAAAGCTGGAGTAAGTATCCCACTTTATCCGGCGGAGCACTTTTATATTATTACTGAACCAATAGAAAATTTGTCTAAAACTTTACCAGTAATTAGAGACTTTGATAATCGAACTTATATCAAAGAGGATGCAGGTAAAATATTAGTTGGAATTTTTGAAGGAAATTCTATTCCAGCTTGGGATAAGACAAACAAAGTTCCAGAAGATTTTTCTTTTGGTGAGTTTCAAGAGAATTTTGAACATTTTGAACCTTACTTAGCCTCTGCTATTAAAAGATTTCCAGTTTTAGAGTCTGCTGGTATTAGAAAATTCTTTTCAGGACCAGAATCTTTTACACCTGATACAAATACATTATTAGGAGAAGTGCCGGAAGTGAAAAACTTTTTTGTATGCTGTGGGTTAAATAGTATTGGTATAGGGAGTGGAGGAGGCGTTGGTAAAGTTACCGCAGAATGGTTAATGACTGGCCATATCAATGAAGATATTTTTAGTTACGATATAAAAAGATTTCAAAAATTTCATTCAGAATTGGGTTTTATTAAAAAAAGGATTACAGAGACCTTAGGGGATTTATATGGAATGCATTGGCCATTCAAGCAACATAAAACCTCTAGAAATATTAAAACTTTACCTCATCATGATAATCTAAAAAGCTTTGGTGCATGTTTCGGTGTTTCAGGTGGCTATGAAAGACCTATGTGGTTTGCTTTGGATGGGGAAAAAGCTGAGTATGAATATAGTTATAATTATCAAAGCTGGTATCCATCAGCTGAATATGAAACAAATAATACAGTTAAAAATGTTGGTTTATTTGACTTAACTCCTTTTTCTAAGTTTGAAATAAAATCAGATAAAGCACATCAAGAACTGCAGAAAATTTGTACTGCAAATATCAAAAATGAGCCTGGTAAATGTGTTTATACACATATGTTAAATTCTGATGGTGGAATAGAGACAGATTTAACAGTTGTATGTGTTGATAACAATCATTTTAGAATAATCAGTTCTGCAGCAACAAGAGAGAGAGATAAATTTCATATTAACAAACATCTTTCTAAAAATATTGAATTAAAAGATATTACAGATGATTTATGTGTATTCGGTTTGTTTGGTCCAAAAAGTAGAGATTTACTTAAAACTTTAAGCGAAGATAATTTTGAAAATGATCAATTTAGATTTGGATTTGCAAAGTTTATTACAATTGATGGGGTTAAAATCTGGACTCAAAGATTATCTTATGTAGGTGAATTGGGCTACGAGCTATATGTAGATCTTAGAGATGCAAAAAAAATATACGAATTACTTATAGAAAAAGGTAAAGATTTTAATCTTTCTAATTGTGGGATGCATGCAATGGATATTATGCGAATGGAAAGTGGATTTTTACATTGGGGACATGATATTTCCCCTGAAGAAAACCAGCATCAAGCAGGTTTAACTTTTACTATTAGCAATAAAAAAGATGTAGATTTTATTGGAAAGCAAGCATTAGAAAAAATTAAACAAGACAAAGTTAAAACTAGATTTTCAATGTTTACTTTGAAAGAAAGTGAACCAGGAAAACCATTATTACTTCATGATGAACCTATCTATATTGATGATAAAATTATAGGAAGATCTACATCAGGAAATTATTCATTTAATTTCAAAAAAAATTTAGTATTTGGTTATATTAAAAATGACCTATCTAATGAAGAACTACAATCTAAAGATTTATTTATTGAAGTAGAAAAACAAAAATATCCTATCTCTATTCAATCTGAGCCTCTAAAACGAACAGATTTTAAAAATCTTTAATTAAGTTTGTCTTCTTAAAATAAAAACAAAAATTACTGAAGTTGCCATCATGATTAATGCATAAGCGGCAGTCGGGACCATATATATCATATCATTACCAAATAATTGTATTCCCACAAAAACTGCCAAAGTTCCATTTTGGAGACCAGCCTCTAGAGATATGCATCTTCTTTGAGCAACCCCAGTTGCAAAAAATTTAGCAATATAAAAAGCTACAATCATCATTGTAACATTTAAAGTAAAAGCAATCATTCCAGCTTTTTCTAAAAACATAACTATGCTATCCCATTCCTCGATATAGATAGCAATAAAAACAATGCTGAACAAACCAATGGATATTTTATTGATAGTTTTCATATTGTTTACAATAAAATTATCTGCAAGTTTTCTAATGATCATTCCAATCAATACCGGAACAGTTACAACAAAAAACATTTTTAAAGATATACTGAGCATAGAAACTTCTTTTTTGACATATGTAATATCAAATAATTCTATTGATAAAAAAACTACATAAGGAACAGACACTATACTAATTAAACTCGTAATTGCTGTTAAAGATATTGAAAGGGCCACATCTCCATCTGCAAATTTAGTTAGCACATTAGAAGTTACACCACCAGGTGCTGCAGCTATTAACATTACACCTAATGCTAACTCAATTGGAGTTTTTAAAATAATTATTAAGAAATATGCAATAATAGGAAGCAATACCAACTGACAAATTAATCCAATAAAAAATTCTTTAGGGTTTTGAACTACTCTAGTAAAATCTTGAACTGTTAAAGATGCACCTAGTCCCAGCATTATTAATGCTAAAGCTATTGGTGCTATTGTTGTTACTATTTCCATTTCCCTCTTAATGAAATTAATACTAAATTAATAATATATTAAAAATTTTTTAAAAAAAGGTTTTTATGAAATAGTCAAAAGATTAAGAACTTTTCTAATGAATTTAGCTTTATTTTTGAAAATTAATTTCTGATATGGAAGAACTCTTTGAACATTGAAACCTGTTAAAATATATTGTTTTTTCTCGTTTAATCTTAAGTATTCATTTTTTAACAAGAACTTACATTTTCTAATTACTGTTGCTCGAGGGATTCCAGTCATATCAGAAACAGACATTGCACTAACACCGTTACTTCTAGCTTTATCACCTCTTATTATCTCTTCATTAAATTTATTATAATCTCCTTTAAATAGTTCTTTTTGAAAATCCATATACTTATGAGTTTGATTGGAGCCGTTCCTTTTATCTAAAATGGTACTATAATTAAAAGCTTGGTTCATACAAACTGTTCCCCAAACGTGAAATGTTGTTAAGTCCTCAAACATTTCATGGTATCCAATAACCATTGGAATTTGCATCCTATAAAACCATCTCCAACAAATAGAGAAATTTTTCTTTAACACATTTTCAATCATTTTTGCTTCAAGTTTTTTGGAGTAAAGTCTTTCCTTTAAAAGTATTTCTGAAATTTTCAAAATATAGCCAGCTGTATATTTCATTTGGTTTTCAGGTTTAATAAAACTAAACGATCTTCGGTCAATGATGATTTGTTTTTTTTGTCTTTTTAGAACTCCCAATTTCTCTAGTTCTAGAACTTTTCGTCTAACAGTTTCTTTTGGCAAATGAAGTTTTTCACATAACTCTGTGATACTGAATCTATCTATTTGAAGAAAATTTTTTGAATAGTACTGATCATAGTTCAATTTAATATTCATTTGATCGTAAAACTGTAAAGTTTTTTCAACTAGTGAAATGATAATCATGTATTTATAGTGATCTTTGAAAGCTCGATATACGGCATTCATCCATCTCCATTGATGATTGATCCAATCTTTTCCTAATTGATCATAGTTAGCCATCATATGATCATAAACTTGCTCATCGTTAAGAACTTTTGAAAAATCTATTTGTTGTAGACTCATAATTTAAAAAACCATTTGAAACCCAAAATGGACATATGTCAATCTAATTGTGACCCATTATGATCTCTATAATAATTGTTTTTTACATAATTGTGTTTTTAAATTAAAAAATGCAAATTAAAGGCTTTGAAAATAAAACTAGTACTATCGAGACCCCAAATGATAGTGACGTTATTAAAAAGCCTTTAAAAAATTCAACAATAGATAAACCTCGTGTTGATATAAATGTTTTAAAATCAAAGTTACGAGACAAGGAGAATACTGTTTTAAAAAAGAATATAGCTATTCTTGTTGGCTGCTTAGTTTTAATAATTGCAGCAGGAATAGGTGTTACTTATCTATAGTTCGATTAATAGTTGTATTGTGAAAAATAGTATGTTTAAATTGATTTATGCAAATAAAAAATTTAGTAAAATCCAGCAAAAATAATTTTATTAAAAAAGAATTTCAAGAAGAAAAAAAAGTAGACATAAATATATTACTTAATAGAGTTAAAATTGAAAAAAAGGATGCAATTAAAAAAAATTTCTTAATTACTGCAGGTGCATTAGGCACTCTTGCAATAACAGGTATTATTACTATCCTCTAAAACTTTCCAGTGTATTTTTAGCAAGAACTTCTGTCGTTAACCTTTTTTTTGTAAAATCTAACAAATTATTTTTTATTTCAAAAATAGCCTCATTATCTTTTAAAAAAATCTCAAGGCCATTTTTTTCTGATTTTAATGAAAATAATGAAAGGATTCTATCAAATGTTAAGTGTTTTTTTTTGAAAATTTTTAATGGATTATAAAATTTGAGAATTTCACTAAATTCATTCAAAATTTCAATTAGTTTGTCTTTTGGAAGTTTTGTAAGAGTATCTGGAGGGCAATTTTTAATATCTAAAAACAGTGGAATACAACCATTCATTAAGATTTCATAATGTCTTAGACTATCCCATCCAGCTTTTTTGTAAGTTAAAGCAAAAATACTTTTTTTATACATTTCATAATAAGAATTTTCGTCAGAATAAATATAAGTTCCAATTTTACCTGGAATTAGTGGAGCTAATAAATTTTTAGGATTTTTATCAATTTCATTTACAATCTTTGATTTTGGAATTGCAAAATTGATAGGTAATATTTTGGTTCGTTTTCGAACAAGCTCTCTTTTGAAATATAAACCCAATCTGGAGTACTTATTCTCAATTACGTTATCGTCTTCGCCATCTATGAAAAAAAATTTATTATTATATTTAATGACCTCATTTAAGAATTGATCAGATCTTCTAATTGAACCATAAATAACTATATCAAAATATTTATTCTTAATTTTTTGTTGAATATCTTCTCGATCAAACTCATTAAATTTATCTAAAATATTTCTTATCGTAAAACCTTTTCCCCAGAATTTCTTTTCATCATATTTTCTTTTATTAATTTCGTCTTTATATAGATACCAGCAGCCTGGGTAATCAATAACATTTTTTCCGTGAAGTTCTCGCAAACCATGAAGAAGTAAATCACTCATATAATCATTATAAAATTGATTATCTTTACTGTTTGGATGTATGTATAAAATTTTCATAATCTATTTGAATGATATATCAAAAATTAAGTATACATTTAAAAAATTTGATTGTTTCATTTAAAATATCTATTATAAATCAACATGAATTGGCGGGGTAGCTCAGTTGGTTAGAGCGCGGGACTCATAAGCCCGAGGTCAGTGGTTCGATCCCACTTCCCGCTACCAAAAGCTAATTAATTAATTTTTTTAGATAGGTTGAATATTCACAATTTCCATAAAATTTAATTGAACGTAATATTTCATTTTTAGAAATCCATTTTTTATTAAAAGAAATCTCCTCAAGACAAGCAATTTTAAAACCTTGCCTGTTTTCAATTGCTGAAACAAAAGCAGATGTTTTATAAAAATCTTCTATAGAGCCAGTATCTAACCATGCACCACCTCGACCAATTAAATCAGCTGTTAATTGATTTCTTAATTTATAAATATTCAATAAATCAACAATCTCTACTTCACCGCGTTTTGATGGCTTTAGACTTTTTGCAAATTTTATAACTTTATTATCAAAAAAATATAAACCAGTAATAGCGAGATCAGATAAAAATTTTTTGGGTTTTTCTTTAATAGAAATTATCTTGTTATTTTTATTGATTTTTGCAACTCCAAAAAGGTCTGGTTTGCTAACTTTATGCAACACAACTCTAGCTCCTTTTTTAAGCTTAGTGTTATTAAGAAGTTTGCTAGTTAAGTTTTGACCATAAAAAAAATTATCTCCTAAAATCATAGCAACATTATCTTTACCTATGAATTTTTCGCCAATCACAAATGCATCTGGGAGACCTCTGGGCTTATTTTGTTCTAAATAACGAATTTTAATCCCCAAATTTTTTCCATCAGGGATTATTTTTTTATATTGATCTAATTGTCCTTTATTTACAATGATTAAAATATCTTTGATATTGGCCAACATTAAAATAGATAATGGATAAAATATAAGCGGTTTATCATATATAGGTAGAAGTTGCTTGTTAACTGCTTTTGTTAATGGACTCATACGTGTCCCTTTACCTCCTGCTAAAATAATTCCTTTTTTGATCATCCTTTACCCAGTCTTTTAATAATATCTTTTTTTGACAATGATTTATAATATGCTTTATTTTTATTGTACCAATCAAAAGTTAGTTTAATTCCTTGTTCAAAATTTGTTCTTGGAAACCATCTTAATTTACTCTTAATTTTGTTACTATTTAAAGCGTATCTAATATCATGTCCTGGGCGATCTTTAATAAACACAATTTTAACTTCTTTTCCTAATTTGAATAATTTTTTGGAAACGTTAATTAATTTTTTTGATACTTGTAAATTATTCAAATTTTTATTTGATCCAATATTATAAAATTCACCAAGTTTTCCTTTGTTAAAAACCTTTAATAATGCATCACAATGATCTTTAACATATATCCATTCTCTTGAATTAGTTCCTTTACCATAAATTGGTAAAGGTTTATTGTTTAAAATATTATATATAAGTTTTGGAATTAATTTTTCTGGATGTTGCTTGGGACCATAATTGTTTGAACAATTTGTTACTATAGCTGGAATTTTATATGTTCTAATATAAGAATTTACCAAATGATCAGACGCTGCCTTACTAGCTGCATAGGGTGAACTTGGCTTATAAGGATAATTTTCTGAAGATCTTCCTGTAAGGACATCTCCATAAACCTCATCAGTTGAAATATGAATAAGTTTAGAATTATATTTTTTTGAATAATTTTTAAAACTTTCTAATAAATTAAAAACACCCAAAATATTACTTTTAATGAAACTTTTAGGACTGTCTATTGATCTATCTACATGAGTTTCTGCAGCAAGATTAAAAATTCCAACTGGTTTATATCTGAATAATAAGTTTTTGATTTTTTTATCGTTAATATCACATTTGATAAATTTATATTTTTTTGAATTCTTATGATCTTTAAGATTGTAATGATTTGACGAATACGTAACTTTATCGATATTGATTACATAAAAATTTTTGCTTATTAAAAGATCTATTAAATTACTACCGATAAAACCTAATCCGCCTGTAACAATAATTTTTTTCATATCAATTATTAATGACCTGGAAATTCAATTAAATTTTCAACTTTATAACCTTTTTTGACTAAATTGTCTGATCCATTTAAATCAAAAAGATTTATAACAAATATAAAACACTCAACTTTTCCTCCAGAAATCTCAACCAGTTCAGCTGCAGCTTTAGCCGTACCACCAGTTGCAATTAAATCATCAATTATTAATACTTTATCATCTTTATTTATCGAGTCTTTATGAACTTCAATTGTGGCAGTTCCATATTCTAATTCAAAATCAACCGAATGGACTTCAGCTGGCAGTTTATCTTTTTTTCTTAACATTATAAAAGGTTTTTTTAGAATATAAGAAACTGCTGAAGCAAATACAAAACCCCTAGATTCGATTGCAGCAATTTTATCAAATTTTAAACTTTTTGATTTTTGAACAATTTGGTTAATAGTTTCGTGAAACGCTTTTTCATCTTTAATAAGAGTAGTAATATCTCTAAATAATATACCTTTTTTCGGATAATTTGGAATTGATCTAATAAAATCTTTTAAATTCATAATAGTTATTTATAAAACTATAAATAAATTAATTTTTAAACATGACAATAAATAAATTGGCAATCATAGGTGGTAGCGGGCTTTATGATGTTGAAGAATTCAAAAATAGAGAGTTATTAGACCTAAATACTCCTTGGGGGAAACCTTCAGATCAAATTTTAAAAACAAATTACGATAACAAAGAAGTATATTTTCTACCACGACATGGAAAAGGACATTTTATTTCACCATCTAATATAAATTTTAAAGCAAATATAGATGCCTTAAAACAATTAGGAGTAACAGATATCGTCTCAGTATCTGCAGTCGGATCTTTAAAAGAAGATTTGCCACCAGGTAAATTTGTCATTGTTGATCAGTTCATTGACAGAACATTCGCTAGAAAAAAAACGTTTTTTGATGAAGAAATAGTAGCTCATGTTTCTATGGCTCATCCAACCTCAGAAGGTTTAATGAATGCTTGCGAAGAGGCAATTAAAAAAGAAAAAATAGAATACCAAAGGGGAGGTACCTATGTTGTTATGGAAGGACCCCAATTTTCAACATTAGCTGAATCAAATTTATATAGATCTTGGAAAGCTGATGTAATTGGAATGACTAATATGCCAGAAGCAAAGTTAGCTAGAGAAGCAGAAATTAGATATGCATCAGTTTCTATGGTAACAGATTATGATTGTTGGCATCCTGATCATGAAAACGTTGATGTGCAACAAGTAATAAAAGTTCTTTTAGGTAATGCTGCTAAAGCGAAAAATATGATTAAAAATTTAGTTAAAAATTTTGAAAATTACATTGATCCTAACGATCCAACAAATAATTGTTTAGATGTTGCAATTATAACTGCTCCAGAAAAAAGAACAAAAAAAACTATTGATAAACTTAATACGATAGCTGGTAGAGTTTTAAACAAATGAGAATAGAGGGAAAAGAATATCGCACTATTTGGTTTGAAAATAATACTGTAAAAATTATTGATCAAACAAAACTTCCACATCAATTTATTATAAAAGACTTAAAAACAATTAAAGCAGCAATAAATGCGATAAAAGAAATGGAAGTAAGAGGTGCACCATTAATTGGTGCTACAGCAGCTTACGGATTAGTTTTAGCAATTATTGAAAAAAATGATTTGTCTTTTTTAAAAAAATCAGCAGAAAATTTAATAAATTCAAGACCAACAGCTATAAACCTTAAGTGGGCAGTTGAAAGAATGATGAATAAATTATCAGGTATTAACAGTGATAAAGTTTTAGAAATAGCTCTTAATGAAGCAAAAGAAATCTGTGAAGAAGACATAAGGTTTTGTGAAAATATAGGATTAAATGGGCTTAAAATAATTGAAGAAATTTATAAAAAGAAAAAAGATACAGTTAATATTTTAACTCATTGCAATGCAGGCTGGCTTGCAACAATTAATTGGGGAACAGCCACTTCACCGATTTATCATGCACATAAAAAGGGTATTCCTGTCCATATTTGGGCCGATGAAACAAGACCTAGAAATCAAGGAGCTTACTTAACTTCTTATGAGTTAAATGAGGAAGGAATTAGAAATACAATCATTGCGGATAATACAGGTGGAATTTTAATGCAAAGAGGTGAAGTTGATATGTGTATTGTAGGAACAGATAGAACTTTAGCAAATGGAGATGTTTGCAATAAAGTTGGAACTTATTTAAAAGCACTTGCTGCTCATGATAATAAAATTCCTTTTTATGTAGCGCTTCCAAGTTCAACAATTGATTGGAATATAAAAGATCATAAAGATATTCCAATTGAAGAGAGAAATTCAGAGGAATTATCTCATGTCGAAGGTTTAGATGAAAAAGGAGTTATAAAGAAAATACAAATTTATCCTAAAAAAAGTAAATCTATTAATTTAGCATTTGATGTAACACCTGCAAAGTATGTTACAGGATTAATTACTGAAAAAGGAGTATGCGAAGCATCAGAGAAAGGACTTAAAGACTTGTTTAAATGAAGAATTTAGATCAAAGAAATCAAATTATTGAATATTCATTAAAGTTAAATTCTACAAATCTTTCACCTCTCAGATCAGGCAAT
>CACHOW010000008.1 GCA_902581695.1 uncultured Pelagibacteraceae bacterium
GCAGTATATCTAATATAGGAATCTCTTTAAATTATGAATATGATAATTTACATTTTGTTTTTTTATTATTAGTTATTGTCGGTGGTTCTTTTTTTTCAACCAGCTCTGGTCTGAGATTTATAAAAATATACTCGCTTGTCAAATTCTCATTAAATCAGATACTCTCCTTTAGTAAACCTAGAAATATTTTCATGAATCGGTTATTATTTTCAAGAAAGAATTTTGAAATTAACGAGATAAATAAATATTTTTTATCAATAATAATTTTTATAATCTCTTTATTTACTCTTTCTTCATTAATAACATTTTCTGGAGTAAATTTTGAAGAGGGATTTAAAATTTCAATTCTAACTTTAATGAACACTGTAAATTCCTCTGCTTATGGTATTGAGGAATTTGACTTTCAAAATATTCACTTTTTTACTAAATACTGTCTAATTTTATTCATGATTATAGGCAGAATTGAGTTATTAACATTATTGTTGATTATTAAAAAATACCTTTTTAAAAGTTAATTTTGTATTATAAAATTAATTTAGATTAATGCGCCCTTAGCTCAGCTGGATAGAGCATCGGTTTTCTAAACCGAGGGTCGGAGGTTCGAATCCTCCAGGGCGCGCCAGTTTTGACCAAAATGGGTTTAATGTGACCAATTTTCTATACTGATTTGATTTAATTTTTCTTGCAGTGCTTTTTCTTCCATGCTTAAATTAATAATATTCAAAAGTTATTTTGAATTATTTGTTAACAAATAAATAAACAAGAGGAAGAAATATGTTTAAATACTTAAAACAATTAACTTCTTTAGTTGCTATGATTGCTGTGTTGTTTACTTTTACAACAGAGTCTATGGCTGCTAAAAAATCTAAAACACTTAAAAACACTCAAAAAAAGGGTTTTGTAAGATGTGGAGTATCTCAAGGTCTTCCAGGATTTTCTAATGCTGATGCAGCAGGAAATTGGACTGGTGTTGATGTTGATGTATGTAGAGCGGTAGCTGCTGCAGTTCTAGGTGATGCAAACAAAGTTAAGTTTACACCACTAAGTGCTAAAGAAAGATTTACAGCTTTAACTTCTGGTGAGATAGATATCTTATCAAGAAACACAACTTGGACTCTTTCAAGAGATGCTGATATCGGACTTACTTTCGTAGGTGTGAACTTTTACGATGGACAAGGTTTCATGGTAAGAAAAAGTTCAGGTATTACTTCAACTAGCCAATTCAAAAATGGTATCTCAGCTTGTACAAACATTGGTACAACGACTGAATTAAATATGAGAGACTTCTTTAATTCAAGAGGAATTTCTTATGAGCCAGTTGCGTTTGAAAAAGCTGACGAAGTTGTAGCTGCTTATGATGCTGGTAGATGTGATACTTACACTACCGATAAATCCGGTTTAGCTGCTCAAAGAACTAAAATGAAAAACCCTGATGAACATATTGTTCTACCAGAAACTATTTCTAAAGAACCTTTAGGACCAGTTGTAAGACAAGGTGATTCAGTATGGGAAGATATCGTAAGATGGTCTTTGAACACTATGATCGAAGCAGAAGAATATGGTATTACTTCAGCTAATGCAGACTCAATGAAAACTTCAGACAATCCACAAATCAAAAGACTTGTTGGTGCTGAAGGTGAAATGGGTGCAGCATTTGGTTTAGATAATGAGTGGAACTTAAGAATTATCAAACAAGTTGGAAACTATGGTGAAAGTTATAAAAGAAATATAGCTGACACTGGTATTTTACCAGACAGAGGTCCAAATGAATTATGGACTAAAGGTGGTATTTTATACGTTCCACCATCAAGATAATTCAAGTAATAAATTAGTTAAAAAGGGCTAGATTTTTCTAGCCCTTTTTTTTTAAACTCATATATTATCCACACTGTGAATTTTAAACTTAAAGATATAGGTCCACAATTAATGACAGTTATAGCTGTTGTTCTAGTCTTTGGTTTTTTTACCTACAACGCCCAAGTCAATATGGAAAATAGAGGTATTGATTTTGGTTATGGATTTTTATCACAAGAATCTTCATTTGATGTTCAATTTTCTTTAATAGAGTACGATGGTTCACATTCATATTTTAGAGCTTATTTAGTTGGCCTCTTAAATACTATACTTGTTTCTGTTATTGGAATTATCCTTGCCACAATACTTGGAGTGCTAGTTGGTATAGCAAGATTATCACCTAACTATTTGATTAATAAATTTGCGGCTTTTTATGTAGAATTTTTTAGAAACATCCCATTGCTCTTGCAAATATTTTTTTGGTATTTTGCAGCCTTAAGAGCCTTGCCACTACCTCAGGATGCTGAAGCAATGTTTGGAATTTCATTTCTGACCATAAAAGGTCTTTTTGTTCCTGCTTTCATCTGGGAAAATTTTAACATTTTCTTTTATTCAATAGTTGCAGCAATTGTTGCAATAATCGTTATTCGTATTCATGCTAAAAAAGTACAAGAGACCCAAGGTAAACAAATACCAGTTTTATTAATATCTGTTGGTTTAATTTTTATCTTACCTCTTTTAAGTTTTTTAATCGGTGGTGTAAGATTATCATTTGAAGTTCCTGTTTTAAAACAACTAGCAACAACATCCTTTATTTATGAAGGTGGAGTAAGTTTGCCACCTGAATTAATTGCTTTGGCATTATCTTTATCTTTATATACCGCAACTTTTATAGCTGAATGTGTAAGAGCTGGAATTCAAGGTGTTGGTAAAGGTCAAAAAGAAGCTGCAGCATCTATTGGTCTCACACAAAATCAGGTGCTTAAACTGGTAGTGATGCCACAAGCTTTAAGAATAATAATTCCACCTACAACAAACCAGTACCTTAATCTTACGAAAAATTCTTCATTAGCTGCTGCAATAGCATACCCTGATTTAGTATTAGTTTTTGCTGGAACAGCTCTTATGCAAACTGGTAAGGCAATTGAAATAGTATCTATCACTATGTTTACTTACTTATCTTTAAGTATTTCAATTTCATTATTTATGAATTGGTACAATAATAAAATAGCAATAACAGAAAAATAATGTCTAAAATAAATTTTTTAAAACCAGATAAATCTAACCTTTATACTTTTTTATATTTAGGCTCTTTTTTGTTTTTTGTTAGTGTTTTGGATGTACTTTTAAACTCTTTTTTTAGTTTAAATTTAACAGGTTTTTTACCTGGTTTTTTAAGTTTTTTATTGCCGTTAATTCTTGGCTTTATTGGTCTTTATTTTATAAGAATTGAATTAAGCGGTATTAAACAATTAGATTTATTAAACAAGCATATTAACACTAACAATTTTAATGCTGTTTTATCTCTATTAATCATATTCATAATTCTAAAATCAATTCCACCTATATTAAGTTGGTTTTTTATAGATGCTAGTTTTGCGGGTGACTCAAAAGACGTTTGTACCGGCACAGGTGCATGTTGGACTTATATAAAAGTTTGGATGAGAAGATTCATGTATGGAATGTATCCAAATGGAGAACAATGGAGAATAAATTTATCTTTTATAGCTTTAGCTTTACTTGGTTCAGTTGGTTATTTTGCAACTGACAGATTTAAAAAATACTTAACTCTTTATTATGTTGTTATTTATCCTTTTATTGCTTTCCTATTTATCTTTTTCTTCATATCAGGTGGTCCAGTATTCTTTGATTTTTCATATGGAATAATTGCTGCAATTCTATCCATCATTATTGGTTTCTTTATTCCTAGTAAATTTAAGTTTTATTACTTCTTAATAGTTCCTTTTGCTCTTTACGTTTTATTAAAATATTTTATTTTTTACGAAGAATTAATTGAACTAGGAAAATTAGATGGTTTAAACTGGGTAGAAACTGGTGCTTGGGGTGGTTTATCATTAACATTTATAATTTCTTTCTTCTGTTTAATTTTTTGCTTTCCAATAGGTATGGCTTTCGCACTTGGAAGAAGATCTGGATTTCCTTTAATTAGATACATATCCATAGGCTTTATTGAATTTTGGAGAGGCGTTCCTTTAATCACAGTATTATTCATGTCAGCGGTAATGTTTCCCATGTTTTTACCAGCTGACTTTTTTATTGATAAATTAGTGAGATGTATAATTGCTATTTCATTGTTTGAAGCAGCATATGTTGCTGAAGTTATTAGAGGGGGATTGCAAGCTCTTCCTAGAGGACAATACGAAGCTGCAAAATCATTAGGAATGGGATATTGGAGAATGCACATATTTGTAATTTTACCTCAAGCTCTAAAACTCGTAATTCCAGGAATAGCCAATACATTTTTAGCTTTAGTTAAAGATACACCATTGATCTTTGTTGTTGGACTTCTAGAAATAGTGGGAATGTTAAATTTAGCTAAAACAAATCCCGAATGGTTAGGTTTTGCAATGGAAGGCTATGTATTTGCAGCAATAATTTTCTGGATTATTTGTTACGCAATGAGTAAATATAGTTATAATTTAGAACAAAAATATAAAACAGATCGTTAAATAATATGTCAGATAATATAATCCAAATAAATAATATGAATAAATGGTTTGGAGATTTTCAAGTTTTAAAAGGTATTAACTTAGAAGTTAAACCAAAACAAAAAATTGTTGTTTGTGGTCCTTCTGGTTCGGGCAAGTCTACATTAATAAGATGTATAAATAGACTAGAAGAACATCAAGAGGGTGATATCATAGTTGATGGAACTGAATTAACAGAGGATACAAAAAATATAGAACAAATAAGAGCAGAGGTTGGAATGGTGTTTCAACAATTTAACTTATTTCCACATTTATCAATTCTTGATAATTGCACATTAGCTCCAATTTGGGTTAAAAAAATGCCAAAGAAAGAAGCTGAGGAATTAGCGCTTAAACACTTAGAAAGAGTACAAATATTAGATCAAGCTCAAAAATATCCAGGACAATTATCTGGTGGTCAACAACAAAGAGTAGCTATAGCTAGAGCCTTGTGTATGGAGCCAAAAATAATGCTTTTTGATGAACCAACTTCAGCACTAGATCCTGAAATGATTAAAGAGGTACTTGATGTAATGGTTAATTTAGCGAAACAAGGGATGACCATGATAGTAGTTACTCATGAAATGGGCTTTGCAAAAGAAGTTGCTGATCAAATGATATTCATGGATGAAGGAATGATAGTAGAAAAGGCTGACACCAAGGAATTTTTTGCTAATCCAAAGAGTGATAGAACCAAACTTTTTCTAAGTCAAATACTATAGTCAATAGTAATTACAAGGAATATTTCTCAAATAAGGCCTTAAGTATTTCTTGACATATTTCTCATATAGCTGGTTTTTCCTAAAAAAATAAAAAAAATTGTAGTTGCAGTAGGTATTAAAAACTAGTTGAATAAGTTTTTAAAAATAAAATTAAGAGGGGTCTTAATGGAAGATAATTTTAACAAGCATCTAGGCAATAAGCTTAAGATGAGAAGATTGGCTTTAGGGTTAACTCAAACTAAGGTAGCAAAAGCAATCAATGTAACATTTCAACAGATACAAAAATATGAAAAAGGTACTAATGGTGTAAGTTCGATAAGATTATTACAACTATCAAATTATTTAAAAGTTCCAATTAACTATTTTTTTGAAGATTTTCCAGAATATCTTTTAAATTTAGAAAAATCAAAAGAAGGACATTTAAATGTCAATTATAATTTTTTAGTTAAAATTTATTCTGAACTTACGGAGGATCAAAAAATTAAATTTAGTAAATCTCTACAAACTTCAAATCAGAATCTTATTAAAACAGGTTGATTTGGCTCCTCGGGCAGGACTCGAACCTGCGACCAATTGATTAACAGTCAACTGCTCTACCAACTGAGCTACCGAGGAATATTAAAAATCTCAACTTACTTTCTTTTAAGACTAAAACAAGATTTTTTTTGGAGGCAACGCCCGGAATCGAACCGGGATACAAGGATTTGCAATCCTCTGCGTAACCATTCCGCCACGTTGCCGGATGTTTTAGTAGATAGCTACAAGGAGTTTTATATAAAATATTTGTAATTAGTCTATCAAATAACGATTTAATTTGATTATTGTTAATTTAAATTAATAAATTATAAACTACTTAATCCATGAATAGTGATAAATATATACATTCTGAAGTAGAAGATAATATTTATTCATATTGGGAAAAAAACGAATTATTTAAACCCAAAAAAAATTCAAAAAAATACTCAATTGTTATTCCACCACCCAATGTAACAGGAAGCTTGCATATGGGTCATGCTCTAAATAATTCCATTCAAGATCTTTTAGTTCGTTATTATCGAATGAATAATTACGAAACTCTGTGGCAACCAGGAACTGATCATGCAGGAATAGCCACTCAAGCTCTTGTTGAAAAAAAACTTGAAAAAGAGAATTTAAAAAAAAATGATTTAGGTAGAGAAAAATTTATTGAAAAAGTGTGGGAATGGAAAAATCAATATGGGGACATTATTATTAATCAGCTTAAAAAGCTTGGATGCTCATGTGATTGGTCTAGAAACGCTTTTACAATGGATGAAAATCTATCAAAATCAGTAGTAAAAGTTTTTGTTGAACTACATAAAAAAAAATTAATTTATAAAGCAGAAAAATTGGTCAATTGGGACACAGTTTTAAAAACAGCAATATCCGATCTAGAGGTTGATCAAAGGGAAATGAACTCAAAGATCTACTATATTAGATATCCAATAGATAATTCATCAGATTTTATAACTATTGCAACTACAAGACCTGAAACAATGCTTGGTGATACAGCTATTGCTGTTAATCCAAAAGATAAGCGGTTTAAAAAGTATGTGGGTAAAACTGTCACTATCCCAATTGTAGGTAGAAAAATAAAAATTATAAAAGACAATTACGCAGATCCAGAGCAAGGAACTGGTGCATTAAAAATTACTCCAGCTCATGATTTTAATGATTATGATGTTGGACAAAGAAATAAGCTTGAAATTATTAATGTGTTCACCGAAGAAGGTAAAATTAATAATAATGCACCTAGTGATTATGTTGGATTAGATAGATTTGAAGCACGTAAAAAAATTTTAAATGAGTTAAAAGAAAAAGATTTTTTTGTTAAAGAAGAAAACATTAAAAATAAAGTGCCATATGGGGATAGATCAAATTCAGTTATTGAACCTTTTTTAACAGAGCAATGGTTTGTAAATGCAAAAAAATTATCTGTTAAAGCTAAGCAAATAGTTAAATCAAAAAAAACAAATTTCTTTCCAGAAAATTGGTCAAAGACTTATTTTCAATGGATGAATAATATTGAGCCTTGGTGTATTTCTAGACAACTTTGGTGGGGCCATCAAATACCAGCTTGGTATGGTCCTAATAAAAAAATCTTTGTTGCAACTAATGAAACTGATGCAAAAAAACAAGCTAAAAAGTTTTATAAAAGAGATGTAATAATTACAAGAGATCCTGACGTATTAGATACTTGGTTTTCATCTGGTTTATGGCCTTTTGCAACATTAGGTTGGCCTGATAATAAAGATTTTGTTAAGAAATTTTATCCAACAACAGTTTTAGTTACCGGTTTTGATATTATCTTTTTTTGGGTTGCTAGAATGATGATGTTTGGAATGGAGTTTTTAAACAAAGAACCATTTAAAGATATTTATGTTCATGCTTTAGTTAGAGACGAAAAAGGTCAAAAAATGTCTAAGTCAAAAGGAAATGTAATTGATCCATTAGATTTAATTGAAAAGTATAGTGCAGATGCTTTAAGATTTACTCTTCTTTCAATGGCATCACCAGGAACAGATGTGAAACTTTCAGAAGATAGAGTTAAGGGGTATAGGAATTTTTTAAATAAATTATGGAATGCTAATAATTTTTTAATTACCAATAAATGTGATTTTAACAAAACTGATAAAGTTCCTAAAACTACACTAAATATTAATAAATGGATATATTCAGAACTAATTCAAACCAAAGATAAAATTGAGAAAAATCTTAAAGATTACCGATTTGATGAAGCAGCAAAAAATGCCTACCAGTTTGCTTGGCACTCTTATTGCGACTGGTACATTGAACTTTCAAAGACTATTCTGTTTTCAGATGATGAAAAATCTAAAAAAGAGGTAAAAGAAGTATCAGCTTATATTTTTAAACAAATACTTGTTATTCTTCATCCATTTATTCCATTTGTTACTGAGAAAATCTGGTTAAAAAATAAATTTGATAAATCAGATAAGAATTTCTTAATGCACACTAATTGGCCAGCGGGAAAAGCCAAGAAAGATCAATCTATGAAAGATGTAGAAAGTATTATCAATGTCATTTCTGAACTAAGATCCTTTAAAAATGAGCTAAATGTTAACCCAGGTTCATTTATTGATATTTCAATTAATAAAATTGCTAAAAAAAATAAAACATTAATGACCAATAATGAAATTATTCTTAAAAAGCTTGGTCGTATCAATAATTTCTATGATAAAGATCAAGAAAAACCATCAGCTACATTGGTTATATCTGGCGACATATTTAAGATCTATTTTGATGAAAACGTAGATTTAAATCTAATAAAAGAAAACTTAGTTAAAAGACAGAACAAATATCAAGAGGAAATGGACAAAATATCTCAACGATTATCTAACAAAGGATTTACCGATAGAGCTCCAAAAAATATTGTTGAACAAGAGAAAACTAACTATAGTAATTTAAAAAATGATATCAAAAAAATATCATTAACAATTGAAAGTTTATAATGCGGAAGTTTAATAAGAAGAAATTACCTAGTAGACACACATCATTAGGTGCTGATAGAGCGCCACATAGATCATTTTATTATGCAATGGGTGAAACTGAGAAAGATGTTTCAAAACCTTTTGTAGGCGTTGTATCTACATGGAATGAGGCTGCTCCTTGTAATATTGCCCTTATGAGACAAGCACAATCGGTTAAAAAAGGTGTAAGAGCCTTTGGTGGAACTCCGAGAGAATTTTGTACAATTACGGTTACTGACGGTATTGCTATGGGTCATGAAGGAATGAAATCTTCATTAATCTCTAGAGAAGTAATAGCAGATAGTGCTGAACTTACTGTTAGAGGTCATTGTTATGATGCATTAGTGGGTATCGCAGGTTGTGATAAATCTTTACCAGGTTTGATGATGTCGATGGTTCGATTAAATGTTCCAAGTGTTTTTATTTATGGAGGATCAATACTACCAGGAAAATATAAAGGTAAAGATGTAACTGTTGTAGATGTTTTTGAAGCGGTTGGAAAACATTCATCAGGGCAAATGTCAGCAAAAGAATTAAGAAAATTAGAATTAGTTGCATGTCCAAGTGCAGGTGCTTGTGGTGGTCAATTCACTGCAAATACTATGGCCTGCGTATCAGAAGCTATTGGTTTAGCTTTACCTTATTCAGCAGGAACTCCTGCTCCTTATGAAGAAAGAGATAAATATGCAAAATTAAGCGGTAAAATGGTAATGGAATTATTAGCTAAAAAAATTAAACCAAGAGATATTGTTACAAGAAAAGCTTTAGAAAATGCTGCAACAATTGTTGCTGCAACAGGTGGCTCAACAAATGCGGCTTTACATTTACCAGCAATTGCAAATGAAGCAGGAATTAAATTTGATTTAATGGATGTTGCAAAAATATTTAAAAAAACTCCTTATCTTGCTGATTTAAAACCAGGTGGAAAATATGTTGCGAAAGACATGTGGTTAGCAGGTGGTGTGCCAATGCTTTTAAAAACTCTTTATGATGGTGGTTATATTCATGGTGACTGTATGACAGTGACTGGTAAAACTATGAAAGAAAATTTAAGAGGAATTAAGTTTAATCCAAAACAAAAAGTTTTAAGAGCTTATAATAGACCCTTATCACCAGATGGTGGTGTGGTCGGGCTTAAAGGTAATTTAGCTCCAAACGGAGGAATTGTAAAAATTGCAGGTCTTAAAAAATTACAATTTACTGGAAGAGCAAGATGTTTTGATAATGAAGAAAGCGCAATGAAAGCTGTTCAAAGTAAAAAATACAAAGATGGTGATGTAATCATTATTAGATACGAAGGCCCAGTAGGCGGACCAGGTATGAGAGAGATGCTTTCAACGACCGGTGCTATTTATGGTCAAGGTAAAGGAGAGAAAGTTGCTTTAATAACTGATGGAAGATTTTCAGGAGCAACGAGAGGTTTTTGTGTTGGTCACGTTGGTCCAGAGGCAGCTTTAGGTGGACCTATCGCTTTATTACGTAATGGAGATGTAATTGATATTGATGCTAAAAAAGGAACAATTAATGTTCGATTAACTAGGGCTCAATTATCTTCAAGAAAAAGAAAATGGAAGGCTAGAAAATCTGATTTTGGATCAGGCACACTTTGGAAATATGCTCAAACAGTTGGACCTGCTTATTTAGGGGCACCGACTCATCCAGGTAAGAAAAAAGAAGTTAAAGAATATTCAAAAATTTGATGAAAAAAAATTTTTTAATCATAATTGCAAACTATTATAAAGACATATCGATTGGATTATTGTCCAGTGCAAAAAGATTTATACCTAAAAATTCAAAATTTAAAGTTATAGAAGTACCTGGTGTTTTTGAAATTCCTGTGACAATTTCAAAGAATATAAAAAAATATGATGGATTTATTGCGTTAGGTTGTGTGATAAAAGGCCAAACACCACACTTTGATTTTATATCTCAAGCTTCAACAGATGCTATCATGCAGTTATCTATAGATAATAAAAAACCTATAGGTAATGGAATAATTACATGTTTAAACTTGAAACAGGCTAAAATGAGAAAAAAAAAAGGCGCAGAAGCTATGAAAGCTGTTTTGTCTGTTTTGTCTCAAAAATGAGAACTTCATACAGTCCAAAAAATAATCCACGAGTAATTATTATTCAAAAATTATATGGCAACTTTTTTAATGGAGAATTAGATATAACATTTCCCAAACATAGATTTAAAAAATTTATTAAAGATATTGTCCTAGGTACTATTGAAAGAGATGAACTTTTAGTTGAAGAAATAAACAAGACTTTTGGAAATAAATTAAATCTTAATACAATGGATAAAGTATCGCAAGTAATTTTAAAATCATCAACTTATGAAATATTATACAAACCTAACTTATCCATTAATATTATTATTAAAGAATATCTAAATGCTTCTAATTTTTTTTTAGAGACATCTCAAACTAAATATTTGAATGCTTTATTGGATAATACAGCCAATAGATTAAGATCTAATAGATGAATGAGTTTGATCTAATAAAAAAATATTTTTTAAAGTTGTCTAAAAAGAATAAGAGTGCCTTAAATTTAAATGATGATGTTTTTTTTGATAAATTAAAAAAAACTGTTATATCAATTGATACCTATGTTGAAGGAATTCATTTTATAGATTTTAAAAAACCAGAATTAGTCATTAAAAAAGTTTTAAGATCATCTATTTCAGACTTAATCTGCAAAGGTGTTAAACCAAATTTTTATTTCATCTCTGGGTCTGGTAACAAAAAATCTTTTAGCAAAACAAATCTTAAGAAAATAACCAAGTCGTTAAATCAAGAACAAAAAAAATATAACATTTTTTTAGGAGGAGGTGATACTGTGTACTCCGATAAATTGAGTTTTACCATTACTTCTATTGGTTTTTCTAATGATATAATTCATAGAAATAATGCAAAATTTAATGATGATATTTATGTAACTGGTAATTTGGGTGATAGCTTTATAGGTCTTCGTGTTTTAAAAAAAAAAATTAAAATTAGTAGAAATTTAAAAAAGTATTTTGAACAGAAATATTTTCAACCGACTTTAAATTTGGATTTAATAAAAAAACTTAAATCTTTTGCAAATACTTCAATTGATATATCAGATGGACTAATTACTGATCTTGAAAAGCTTATTAATAAACAAAAATTATCCTTTAAAATATATATGAACTTAGTCCCAATATCGAAAAAGTTAAAATATTTAATCGACTCAAAAAAAATTTCAAAAGAATTTTGTGTGTCTAAAGGAGATGATTATCAAATTTTATTTACTGCTGACCCAAAGAATTCTAGAATCATCAAAAAAACCTCAAAATCTCTAGGTATTAAAATTTCTAAAATTGGAAAAATCTCTTCCCCATCAGTTGATTCTGAAATTATTGATCAAAAAGGGAAGAAAATTAACCTTAAAAACAAAGGTTATAGTCATAAATTTTAAAGTTAATTATTGCCTTTTATTTTCTTTTTTGTATTGTCCGGATTTTAATAACTAACAACCAATAACTTAATTAAGGTTAATATGAACTCATTTGTCGAAACTATACTTTTATATACAATCGCTGCAGGCTTTTTATCAATTGTTTATGGATATTTTACTGGAAAAAATATTTTAAACTCAAGCGCAGGTAACGCCAAAATGCAAGAAATTGCATCAGCTATTCAAATTGGTGCTAAAGCTTATTTAGCCAGGCAATATAAAACTATTGCTATAGTTGGTGTTGTTGTTTTAGTTATTGTAAGTATTGCTTTCAGCCCTTTAGTTGGTTTGGGCTACTTGGTAGGTGCTACTCTTTCTGGAATAGCTGGTTATGTTGGCATGTTAGTTTCTGTTGAAGCAAATGTTAGAACAGCTGAAGCTTCTAGAAAAGGTTTAGCAAACGGCCTTTCAATAGCTTTTAAATCTGGTGCTGTCACTGGTATGTTGGTTGCTGGTTTAGCCTTGTTAGCTATAGCAGTTTATTATTATTTATTATTAAAATTTAATGTTGAAGAAAGAGAAATTGTAAATGCTCTTGTTGCCTTAGGGTTTGGTGCATCATTAATTTCAATCTTTGCTAGATTGGGTGGAGGTATATTTACTAAAGGCGCTGATGTTGGGGCAGATCTTGTTGGTAAAGTTGAGGCTGGCATTCCTGAAGATGATCCTAGAAACCCAGCTGTTATTGCAGACAACGTGGGTGATAATGTAGGCGATTGTGCTGGTATGGCAGCCGACCTATTTGAAACTTATGCAGTTACTATTGTAGCTACAATGGTTTTATCTTCAATATTTTTTCCTGGTGATATGTCAATGATGATTTACCCATTAACCATTGGTGGGGCATGTATTTTAACATCAATTTTAGGAACTTTTTTTGTTAAGCTTGGTAAGAGTAAAAATGTAATGAACGCTTTATATAAAGGGTTTGTTGTTTCTGCTATCGCTTCTTTGGCAATACTTTATCCAGTTACAGATTATGTTTTAGGCTTAGATAATATGTATAAAGTAAATGATAAACCTTTTTCAGGTATGAATTTATATTATTGTGGTATAATTGGATTAATTATAACTGGTTTACTTATATGGGTGACAGAATATTACACTGGTACTAATTATCGCCCAGTAAGAAGTGTTGCTAGCTCGTCAACTACAGGTCATGGAACTAATGTAATTCAAGGACTAGCAATTTCTTTAGAAGCAACCGCAATTCCTGCGCTTATTATTGTAGCAGGCATTTTATTTACAAATCATATCGCTGGTCTATATGGTATTGCTATAGCTGTAACAACTATGCTTGCTCTAGCTGGTATGGTAGTTGCTTTAGATGCTTATGGACCAGTAACAGATAATGCTGGAGGTATTGCGGAAATGTCTAAATTACCAAACAATGTAAGAAAAACCACAGATGCATTGGATGCAGTAGGTAATACAACAAAAGCAGTAACTAAGGGTTATGCAATTGGCTCTGCTGGATTGGGAGCCCTAGTTTTATTTGCTGCCTATACTGAGGATATAAAACATTTCTCTAAAGTAGCTGGCTCTAAATTAGAAGGTATTGTTGTTACATTTGACCTATCAAATCCTTATGTTGTAGTTGGTTTATTGATAGGAGGTATGCTTCCTTACTTATTTGGTTCAATGGGAATGCAAGCCGTAGGTAGAGCAGGTGGTGCTGTTGTAATCGAAGTGAGAAGGCAATTCAAAAAATTTCCAGGTATAATGAAAAGAAAACAAAAACCTGATTACGCAAAACTAGTCGACTTATTAACTGTAGCGGCTATTAAAGAAATGATTATTCCTTCTTTGTTACCTGTTTTATCTCCAATTGTTTTATATTTTGTCATTTTTGCTATTGGAGGGCAAGTAGCTGCACTTGCATCAGTTGGCGCCATGCTATTAGGTGTCATTATAACCGGTTTATTCGTTGCTGTTTCAATGACTGCAGGTGGTGGTGCTTGGGACAATGCAAAAAAATATATTGAAGATGGAAATCATGGTGGAAAAGGTTCAGAAGCACATAAAGCAGCTGTAACAGGTGATACAGTTGGTGATCCTTACAAGGATACAGCTGGTCCCGCGGTTAATCCAATGATTAAAATTACCAATATTGTTGCTCTTATGTTGTTAGCTGTAATAGCAGGTTAATCTTTTTTTCTTTTGCCAAGAGGATCATTAACTTTTTGCCTCATACTAGACAAAAAATCGTAAATAAAACTTTGTTTTTGGTAGTCTACTGTTGTTTCTTTTGACACAACTGTCAACTTTTTCATTTTATTTAAATCAAAAAATTGTTTTTTGAATAAAATACCACGATCATCAATTTCTAGTACTAAAACGTTATTTTCTAAAAATTTCTTTTTTCCTAACTTTATAAGTTTATCTGTTGTTGTTTTTCTTTCTATATAAAAGTATATATCATTATTAAAAGTACTTTTTACTGATGGAGGACCAAGTATTTTTATAATGTCATTTTTGTTTGTTTCTGATATTTTAATCATATCACTTTTTTTTTTAAGTAAGTGAACACCGTGATGATCTATACGTTTTTTAAAACCACAATTCGTTGTAACAACAAAAATAAGCAATATCAAAAAAGTTTTTTTCATGGAAAAATATTATATACATATTTATAATAAATTAATTGAATTAGCTAGAAATAAAGATCTTTATAAGGATTTTAAAAATCAAGACTTGTTTTCAGATAGACTAACTTTTTTTTTATTACATTTTGCCATTTTTTTCAAAGTTTTTAAAAACAAAGAAAACAAAAAAACTCTTCAAGAAATCTATGATTTTACTTTTAGACAACTTGAACTTAGTATAAGAGAGATTGGGTACGGCGATCAATCTATTAATAAAAAGATGAAAGAATATTTAAATCTTTTTCATAACATGATTGATAAATTTCATTTTTGGGATGATTTAAACAAAGAGCAAAAGAAGAGGATAATAGGATATTATACTTCAAATTTAGAAAATACCTCATTCCTTCTTGATTATTTTGAAAATTTTCTAATTTCTTTGAAAAAAAACACTTTAAATTCTTTCATAAAAAGTGTAATTAAAAGTTAATTATGGCAGTTCCAAAACGAAAACAGACACCTTCTAGAACAGGGATGAGGCGCTCTCAAAATATGAGGTTTTCTTCAAAAAATATTGTTGAGGATAAAAAATCTGGAGAATACAGGCTATCTCATCATCTAGATTTGAAAACTGGAATGTATAAGGGTAGACAGGTTTTAGACCCCAAAGAATAATTTTATATAATTCTGAAATGCAAGATTTAATTAAAATTGCAGTAGATGCAATGGGTGGTGATGGTTCCCCTAAAAAAATTATAGATGGATTAATTTACAATCATAAAAAAAATAAAGAAAATTTTTTTAGAATTTTTGGTAAAAAAGAGGAAATTGAGAACAATCTTGGCAACCAAATTGACAATAATTTTTTTGAAATTATCGATACTAATAATAAAGTTGAAAGCACCGATAGTCCTTTAGAAGCTGCAAAAAGAGGTAAGGACACAAGTATGTGGCTTGCAATAGACAGTGTTAAAAACAAAGACTCTGACATTGTTATATCTGCGGGTAATACAGGTGCCTTATTGGTCATAGCAAAACTAAATCTTAAGATGATTGAAAATATCGACAAACCAGCTTTGTCAGCTTTATGGCCAAATAAAAAAGGTATGAGTGTAGTTCTTGATCTTGGAGCAAATATTGAATGTAGCTCAAAAAATTTAGTGGATTTTTCAATAATGGGTGCATCTGTTTATAAATCTTTATACCCCCAAGAAAATCCAAAAGTTGCATTATTAAATATTGGATCAGAAGAATTAAAAGGTAATGAAACAATAAAGGAAACATTTCAAATTTTAAATGACAAAAAATCAGATAATTTCACTTTTGCAGGATATATTGAGGGTAATGAACTTATGAATGGCGATGTCAATGTAATTGTTTCGGATGGCTTTACAGGTAATGTAGCTTTAAAAACTGCAGAGGGAACTGCAAACTTTATTATAGATGAACTCAAAAATGTACTTTCTGGTTCCTTATTGGGTAAAATTTCATCTCTTTTAAATATCTCAAATTTAAAGAAATTTAAAAAAAGACTAGATCCAAGATTATACAATGGTGCTATTTTTATAGGTCTTGATACCCCAGTTGTAAAGAGTCATGGTGGAACAGACTACTTAGGGTTTTCAAATTCATTAGATGTTTGCAATAAGATTGTCAAAGGTAATTTAATTGGTAAAATTAATGAAAATATTAAATAGATGAGAATTAATTTAACTAAAAGAGATTTGGTTAATATCGTTTACATGCAGATTGGTTTTTCTAAACAAATTTCTGAAAATTTAATTGAAGAATTTTTTTCATTGATTATCAAAAATTTAGATAAAGAAAAAACTATTAAACTTTCAAGATTTGGAACTTTTTTATTAAGAGCAAAAAACCCAAGAATTGGCAGAAACCCAAAAACAAAAGAAAAAAAAAGAATTTCTCAAAGAAATGTTGTTTTGTTTAAACCTTCAAAAGATTTTAGAGCTTTTATCAATTTTAAGAATAATGAGTAAATCTGTTACGGCATACAAAACAATAAGTGAAGTTGTTAAAATTTTGGGTCTAAAATCCAAAAAAGGTCAATCATTACCAACACACACTATTAGATTTTGGGAAAAAAAATTTAAACAAATAAAACCCAAAATATTTAATGGTAATAGAAGATATTACGATGAGAAAAATATAGATTTATTAAAAAAAGTTCATTTTCTTCTCAAAGAAGAGGGAATGACTATCAATGGTGTTAAAAAGATACTTAATGAAAAAAAAACTTTAAAACTTGACGAAACTTTAAATCATTCTATAAAAGCAAGCGATATTAAAAATAAGGTGATTAAAATTTCAAAAATAATAAAAAGCTTGAAATAAAGATTTATGGCTAAAAAAACACATATTAAAGTAAGACTTGTTCCTGAGGATAAACCCAATAGCTCTTTTTTTTATTATGTAAAGAAACCAGCAGGTGGTGAAAAAGCTAAAATTAAATTAAAAGCAAAAAAATATAATCCTTCAACTCGCAAACATGAGGTTTTCGTAGAAAAAAAACTCCCACCCCATAGCAAATAATCATTTTTTTTTAAAATTCCTTCTCTCAAAATCGACATAAGACCAGATCATATTCTTCCAAATTCTGTTAGTTATTTTTGGATCAATTTTATTTTTTATAGATTTTTTTTTAATATTTTTAAGTATTAGATTAATTCTTTTTTTATCTACTATTTGATTTTTTTTATCTTTAAGTGCCAATACTTTATTAACAAGGATTGTTCTTTTTTTTATAACTTTAAGTAAGGTATTATCTAATTTATCTAGTTCTGATCTAATTTTACTCAGTTTTTTTCTTTTATGTGGCGACATTTATATATTTGGATTATTAAAAAATTATTATATTTATGGCTTCATGTATACAGTTAATCCAAAAATAAATAATCAATTGTCTGTTTGGTTGATAACCATGTTTTGGATAATAGCAATTATGATTGTTGTTGGTGGTCTTACAAGATTAACTGACTCGGGTCTTTCCATAACTGAATGGCAGTTGTTTTCTGGTATCTTACCTCCTTTAAATAACAATGATTGGATTTTGTATTTTAACCTCTACAAAAAAATTCCTGAGTATGAGTTACAAAATTACAATATGACTTTACAGGAATTTAAAATAATTTTTTGGTGGGAGTGGGGTCATAGATTTTTAGGAAGAGTAATTGGCATCGGTTTTTTAGTTCCTTTAGTTTATTTCACTTTTAAAATTAAATTTTATAAATTATTGAGTCTATATTTAATTTTTTTTCTCATATGTTTCCAGGGTTTTGTAGGTTGGTACATGGTTAGTAGTGGTTTAGTTGATAGGGTTGATGTAAGTCATTTTAGATTATCAATTCACTTATTAATAGCATTTTTAATTTTATCATTAATTTTTTGGAATTATTTAAAAATTAAAGTTATTATTAATAACGCAAGAAGGATAAGTATATTTTTACCATTATTATTTTTAATACTGATATTTGTACAAATAGTAGTTGGTGCTTTCGTTTCTGGTATGGATGCTGGTAAAATCTATAATTCTTGGCCCCTCATGGGCAATACTTATTTCCCAAATGATAATGACCTTAAAGATTTATATAAATTATCTGCTTTTAGTGATCCTTCTTTAGTCCAATTCATGCATAGAAATTTGGCATATTTGATCGTGATCTTTTATTTTCTAATTTTTTATAAGATATATAAAAATAAGATTTATGATTTATATAAATCTATAAACATTTTAGGTATTTTTATAATCCTCCAAATTGTTTTAGGTATTTATACAGTGATATATGGTGCACAACTATATATTGCAGCTATGCACCAATTAAGTTCAATTTTTTTAGTAAGTTCATGTATTTATTTTTTATATATAAATACAAGGTTTAACTAACAGCCTTCAATGTTCCTTTTGACGATTTATTTAATGCTTGATCTAAATCATCTATAATATCATCAATATGCTCTAAACCAATACATAGTCTAACATAGCTTTGAGTCACGCCAGAGGCTGTAAGCTCTTTGTCATTTAATTGACTATGAGTTGTGCTAGCAGGATGAATTGCCAAGCTTCTAGCATCACCGATATTTGCAACATGATAGAACATTTTAAGAGATTCTATAAATCTTTTACCAGCTTCAAAACCACCTTTTAATTCAATACCTACCATAGGCCCATTTCCACCTTTAAGATATTTTTTGGCTCTATCAGCAATAAGTTTATCGTGTTCAGTAGAAAATATTACTTTCGTTACTTCTTTATGTTTCTTTAAATAATCAACAACCTTTTGTGCATTTTCACAATGCTGTTTCATTCTTAAAGCTACAGTTTCAAGTCCTTGAATTATAGAAAACGCGTTATCTGGTGAACAAGCTGACCCTAAGTCTCTTAATAAACAAACTCTAGCTCTTACTGCAAAAGGAATGTTTGCTCCAGTAAGCTCTGGTACAACTTTACCCCAAATAGCCCCACTATAACTGGCATCAGGTTCGTTAAATAAGGGTTGTCTTTTTGGATCTGCAGTCCAGTCAAAATTACCACTATCAACAATACTCCCTGCGATAGCAGTACCGTGTCCACCAATATATTTTGTTAGAGAATGAATTACGATAGCTGCACCATGTTCAATAGGTTTACACAATATAGGAGCTGCTGTGTTATCCATTATTAAAGGGATATTATATTTTCTTCCAATATCAGACACTTCTTTAATTGGAAATACTCTTAAATATGGATTGGGTAGAGTTTCTCCGTAAAAAGCCCTAGTCTTATCATCAATAAACTTCTCAAAATTTTTAGGGTCTTTAGGATCTGCATATCTAATTTCAATACCAAGCTTACTTAAAGTGTGCGTAAATAATGAAACGGTACCACCATAAAGATCGGTTGAACTAACTATATTGTCTCCAGCTTGAGCAACATTTAATACTGAAAATAGTGAAGCAGTTTGTCCAGATGCTACCGTCAAACAAGCTAAACCTCCTTCAAGCGCTGCAATTCTTTTCTCTAATACATCGTTAGTAGGGTTCATTATTCTTGTATAAATATTGCCAAATTCTTTTAAAGCAAAGAGGTTGGCCGCATGTTCAACACTTTTAAATTGATATGATGTAGTTCTATAGATAGGAACAGCTACTGCATTTGTTGCAGGGTCACTTCTATAGTCACCTCCATGAATGGCTATAGTTTCTGGGTTGTTTCTTTTTTTTGTCATTTTACTCCTTTTTTAGTGCTTTAACTAAATGTAAGGCGCACAATATAGTTCAAATGCCTACCGACTGATTAAGGAAAGTTCCTTTTTAGCAGTTTTACGCCCGCAATAGGATCAAATCGGCATTTTTAATTTAACATATTAGTCTTAATTTACAACATAAATATCAATTTGACTTTATAGCTAATAATAGTATTAATCCTGGCACAATGACAAAATTCCTTAAAAAAGACCAACTTACATCATCTTGGTATCTGATTGATGCAAAAGATGCTGTGGTTGGGAGATTAGCATCTTTAATTTCAAAAATAATAAGAGGTAAAAACAAAACTACTTACACGCCACACATGGATGATGGCGATTTTGTAATAGTTAAAAATATCGAACAAATAAAGTTTACTGGAAAAAAATTTCAAAACAAAAAATATTACAGACACACAGGTCATCCTGGGGGTATTAAAGAAATCACGCCTGAAAAACTTCATGAAAAAAAACCAGGTGAAACTCTAAAACTTGCTGTTAAAAGAATGTTACCAGGTGGAGTACTTGGCAGAAAACAACTCACAAAACTGAAGATTTATAAAGGAAGTGATCACCCTCATGAGTCTCAGAATCCAAAGATTATAGAATTAAATAAGTTAAATAATAAGAATACAATAAGAAATTGATATGATTAATATCCAAACAAATATTAAAAACCCAAAATTAAAACTAGATTTTAAAGATAGTAAATATGCTACTGGTAGAAGAAAAACTTCCATTGCAAAAGTTTGGTTAAAAAAAGGTTCTGGAAAAATTTATGTTAACGGTAAAATATATAGTGATTACTTTTCAAGTGATAATCATAAAATGCAAATAACTAGACCTTTTGAATTAATTAATCAGTCAACTGATTATGATGTAAGATGTAGTGTCAAAGGAGGTGGTCCTACAGGGCAAGCTGGTGCAATGGTACATGGTATCTCAAAAGCTTTGGTAATGTTTGACGAAAATCTTAAATCAACATTAAAAGCTGAGAAATTGACCACCAGAGACTCTAGGGCAGTTGAAAGAAAGAAACCTGGCAGAAAAAAAGCCAGAAGAAGTTTCCAATTCTCTAAAAGATAATTTTTTTTTAATTTTTAACTGTTATAATATATTATGCGCAAGCTTGATGCTCTAATTGCTGGTTCTACGGGTTACATTGGTGTTCAATTAATAAAATTATTGATTAATCACAGATATGTAAATATTAAATATTTATGTGGAAACTCATCTGTAGGAAAAAGTATTAATTCATTTGAAAAATCAGAAAAATTTAAGAATTTACCTAAGATTACAAAATTTAATAAAAAATATCTTAAAGATGTAGATATAATTTTTACAGCACTTCCAAATGGTCAAGCACAAAAAATATCTCAAAATCTACTAAAAAAAAATACCTTAATTGATTTGGCGGCCGATTTTAGACTTGAAAAAAGTTCTGAGTATCTAAAATGGTATAAAATTAAACACAAAGCAATTAATAAAATTAAATATAGTATTTATGCTTTACCTGAAATAGTAAACAAAAAGGTAAAAAAATACAAAATATTGGGATGTCCAGGTTGTTATCCAACTTCAATTTTATTACCCTTAATTCCCTTAATTAAAGAAAAAACAATTGATATTAAAAATATAATTATTGATTCAAAATCAGGTTATTCAGGTGCTGGTAGAGGTGTTCATAAAAAATATATTAATAAAAATTTATATGAATCTTTGAGTGCGTATGGAGTTGGTTTTCACAGACATAATTCTGAAATATATCAGGAATTGAAAAAAATTACTAAATCAGATATAAGATTTATTTTTACACCACATTTAACTCCAATGTTTAGAGGTATCTTAAGTACTATTTATCTTGAGATAAAAAAAGGTTTTTCAGCAAAACGGATACAATTTATTTTAAAAAAATTTTATAAAAAAAATAAGTTTATTAAAATTACCAAAGACAATAGCTTACTTAGCACAAATAATGTTATTAATACTAACAATTGTATAATATCAATTTGCAAAACAAAGCATAAGAACAAGATTATAATTTTATCAGCAATTGACAATTTGATAAAAGGTGGGGCAGGTCAAGCAGTACAAAATATGAATAATAAATTTGATTTTAGATATAATGAAGGCTTGAAATGAAAAAAATATTATTGATAAGTTTAATTTATTTGAATTCATGCTCATCTAACATAATTAGTCATAAAGATGATATTATATTTACTGAAGATTTAACTTTTGATGAGTTTAAAAATAAGTTGAATGAATATGCAAAAATTAAACCATACCCCAATATTGATAATTAAGTGAATAAATTTACAAACATAGCAATTATTGGTTTAGGTCAAATTGGCCTCTATCTTTACAATGAACTGAGATTAAAAAGTAGTGAAATTGAAAATAAAACTGGAAAAAAAATAAAAGTTATTGCTATTAGTGCAAAAAATAAGAATAAAAAAAGAAAATTTAAGATTAATAAAAGAATCTTTTATTCAAACGCCCTTAAACTTTTACAAGAAAAAAAAATTGATATACTCTTTGAATGCATTGGTCAATCTGGTGGAATGTCAAAAAAAGTTGTTGAAAAAGCTTTAAAAAATCGGACTCATGTTATAACACCTAATAAAGCCCTTATAGCTAAACATGGTGATTATTTAGCAAGTTTAGCAGAAAAAAATAACGTTAATTTAGAATTTGAAGCTTCTGTTGCTGGAGGCATTCCTATACTAAGATCTATCAAAGAGGGCTTAGCTACAAATAATCTTAAAAAAGTTTATGGGATATTAAATGGAACTACAAATTATATTCTAACTGAGATGGAAAATTCAAATGAAAATTTTGAAAAAGTTTTAAAAAAGGCTCAACATTTTGGCTATGCAGAACCAGGAAACCCAAAGTTAGATTTAAACGGGTTTGATGCTTTCGCTAAAGTAAGAATTTTATCTGCTCTTGCTTTTAATAATCAAATTTCAGAACACAAATGCATAATGGAAGGTATACAAAATATTGATTTGAAAGATATTAAAATTGCAAGTCAACTAAATCTAAGAATAAAATTGCTTGGTATTTCTGAAATTATAAACAATCAATTATTTGAAACAGTACATCCATGTTTGGTTAGTAAAAATTCTTATATTGGAAATGTTAGCGGAGTAATGAATGCTGTTATAACGCAAGGTAGACCAGTAGGTGAAACCATTCTACAAGGTGAAGGAGCAGGTCCAGGCCCTACATCATCATCTTTATTGTCTGATTTGTTAAGTATTTTAAGAGGAAATATTAGAATGCCTTTTGGAATTTCTCATTCTAAACGAAAAAAAGTTAAACCATTTAATAGTAAAAATTATACTAATTCATTATATCTAAGATTTGAGGTAAAAGATAAATCTGGAGTACTCTCGCTGATTACAAATAGATTAGCTAAATATAAAATTTCAATTAAAAGAATTATTCAGACACCTGATAAAAAAAATAAAAAAGCTACAATTGTTATCATCACACACAAAACCTCAGAAATTAACGCTAAGAATTGTTTATATATATTCAAAAACAATAAGAATATTCTTAAATTTCCAACATTGATTAGACTTTATAGCTAAATGTTCTCAATAATAATACCTACATTTAACAATTTAGTTTATTTAAAAGTTTGTATTGATAGTTTGAAAAAAAATTCAGTATTTAATCATCAAATTATACCACATGTAAACGTAGGAGATGATGGTACTGAAGAATATCTTAAATCAGAAGAAATTGATTATACAATTACTAAATATAATTCAGGTATATGCAAAGGTATGAATTTAGCATCAAAAAAAGCTAATTTTGATTATATTCTATATGCACACGATGATTTTTATTTTTGTCCAGGATGGGACAAGGCAATGAGTGAGGAAATTAACAGAATTGGTCATAATAAATTTTATATTTCAGGTATAATGATGAATAATGGTCCATTAAAATATGATTGTGGAAACAATCTAAACGATTTTGATGAGCAAAAACTTCTTAAAAATTATAAAAATATCAATCATTTTGATTTTCAAGGCTCAACTTGGGCACCACATTTGATACATAAAGAATTATGGAATGAAGTAGGGGGATTTAGTGAAGAATATTATCCTGGTACAGGTTCAGACCCAGACCTTAACATGAAATTATGGAAATTAGGTGTTAGAATTTTTAAAGGTTTAAATGATTGTAAAGTTTATCATTTTGGTTCAATAGTTTCTAGAAAATATAAAAATCATCCTACAATTCAAACTGAATCTGGTAGTAAAGGAGGGAAAATTTTCTTATTAAAATGGGGTATTACATTTAAATTTTTTAAAAAATATTATTTGCAATCAGATACTGAATATAAAGGAGAATTATCAGATCCTAAAAGAAATTCTCAATATTATTTAGAACTAATAATATGTAAATTAAATTATATATATTTAAAAATATTTAACTCAAAATTATATAAATAAATATCAGACTTAATCTATTTTTTGTTTATTTCGATAATAAATTTTTCCAAATAATCTCTTAAACTCAATATTTCCATCGGGGTCACTCGATCCAGGTCTTTTCCTAAAAATTGTTGAATGTGCACCAAGTTTTCGCTCGTGAGAAGGTCTTCCATTTGAATAGTAATACATTGCAATTGATTTTCTACTTCTATCTTCGGGACAATTAATTTTGTCAGGATTACCATGATAAGAAAAATCTGTGGTAGAAAAAATTACCATTCTATTAAAAATTGGAATAATTTTTTTTTTACAGTTTAACATATCTTTGTCCCAGAGTTGCAGATTGCCACCAAAAGAATCTTCCCAATTTTTATTTAGATAAATTAAAATATTTAATCTTCGATCTAATTTTAGGGTTGGATGTAAATTAAAATCAGCATGAATATTCAAATAACCATTATTTCTAAGTTCATGCAAACCACCGCCTTGTAAATATGGATCAGATTGAAGTTTTTCATCAATACCAGTTAAAGTTTGCAAAAAATCTAAAAAAATTTGTGAATTTAAAAAATTTATGAAGTTGTTTGTGTTATCAGATAATAACTTACTATCATTTAAAGTAAATTTTCTTTGTTCAACTTTAGTTTTATATTGATATCCAATGTTGTCTAAATTTTTTGGAAACTCACTTAAAATATCATTAAGTACGGAATCATTAAAAAAATTATCAATTACAATATGAGGAAATGGGGCTCCATTCATGTACTCTTGTTTTTTTGATTTAGCAAATGATTCTAATTCATTAAAATTTTTATTTAAAAAATTCATATCAAATTAAATGTTATTAATGTAAAGTAATATCATTGTATGTCTCATATAGATCAAATAAATTTTATTAAAGAATTTAAGGAATCTTATATAAATAATAGTTTTAATAAAGACATAAATGTTCTTGAAATTGGCAGTCTTGATGTAAATGGAAACATAAGGAATTTATTCGATTTTACTAATGAATATACGGGAATTGATCTTGAAAAAGGACCTAATGTTGATTTAGTCCTCAGTGGTATAGATATTGATAAATTAGACAAAAATTTTGATATTATTATCTCTTGTGAGTGTTTTGAGCATGCTAAGGATTGGAAAATAATATTTGAAAAAATGTTTCAAATATCTAAACCAAACTCTTTTATAGTAATCTCAGTAGCTTCGACTGGCAGAGTAGAGCATGGAACCGAAAGATCAGGTAATTGGCAATCTCCTGGAAATAAAGATGATTATTACTTAAATTTGACCAAAAAGGATTTTATTAAAAATTTTGATTTAGAAAAAATATTCTCAAATCATTTTTTCTTTTATAATGTTAATAGTTATGATCTTTATTTTATAGGAATAAAAGGCTTTGAAGAAAAAAAAGATGTTTTGAATAAAATTGAAGCAAAACTAAAAATTTTATTCAAAAGAAAAAAGATAAGAAAAATTTTAACTTACATATATTCAAGTATTATAGGTGAAAATCTAAGACAGAATATTTTCTTCTTTAAGAAAAAATTTATAAGCAAATTTAAAAAAAAAACTGCTTCTTAAAAATTATTTATCCTTCTATAGGATTTTACACCTTTTATGGAACTTAATAATCCATCATTTCTTATTTCATACTTCATTCTTTTTTCGTGATTAGATAAAATTCTAAAATAAATAATCTTAATATTAGTCCTAATTAATATCGGTAAAAAATATAGTATTGAAATTAAAAATCCATAATGTTTTTTAAAATAAAAAAATTTTGACCATATAAAATGCCAATTATATAATTTATCAAGTTTTTCTTTTTCTTTTAAGTTCTCTGGTTTAACTGAAGATCCAATGTTGTGTTTAATTTTAATCTTATTTATCTGGTAATTTTTATTAATTTTGTAAGCTCTCAAACAGAAATCGCTTTCCTCGAAGTATAAAAAAAAATTTTCATCAAAACCATTTAATAAATCAAATGTTTTTTTTTTAACAAACATACAAGAACCACTAATGAATTTCCAATTTGCTATTTCAATATCTTTGTTACTTTGTTTAATTGATTTAACATCTAAGTTAGTGTAACGAGGACCAAGAACAGAAAATTTATCATCTAATCTTGCCGCTGCCTCTTCAAAAAAAATTATTTTTTTTTCATCTAAATCATCAATATCTGGATTCAAGATTATAAAATATTTTGTTTTTATATAATTGCTTCCAAAATTAATTGCTGCACCGTAACCATTATTCTGAATTGTATGAAAAATAACTTTTGGATATTCTGTACTTAAATTTTTTTTAAGTTCCAAATCATCAGAATTATCAACAACTATTATAGGAAATTTATTGTACAATTTATCCATTAAATTTATTACTAAATTTTCACTTTTATGAGACAATACTAGTATTGATGTATCTTTATTCATAATTAAAATTTGATCTTATTTAATGCATTATTTTTAAATAAATTAGCCTCTTGAATATATCTTCTTACCATTTGGGTAGTTTTATGACCTGTCATTGCCATAATACTTCTCTCATCTGCACCGATTTCAGCTGTTGAGGTCGCAAAGCCAGATCTTAAACTATGCCCTGCATACTTTGTTTTATCTAATCCTGCTTGAAGTGCATATTTTTTTATTGTTAATGCTACCGTTTTGTCAGATATACTAAATATTCTTCCATTATTTATTTTTGCATGATTAATCCATTCCTTTAAAGATGTTACTGGACAGTAAATTTTATTTTCAAAGTAGGGGATTGCTTTAGTCATTCCCATACCAGTCTGATCTGTTTTTGATCTTCTTACCAATATTTTGACCCCTTCATTAACAAAATCAATATCTTCATATCCTATTGATACTAATTCTGATCGTCTAAAACCGCCTGCAAATCCAATTAGCAATAAAGCCCGATTTTGATACTTTTTATATTCATTTTTATCTTGATCTATTACATTAATAATTAATTTTAAATCATTGATTAATAATGGTTTCTTAGATGTTTGTTTAACACCCATCTTTCTTTTTATTCCCATTAAATTTTCAGCAATTATCGGATGTTTTGTATCAATGTAATGCCCTTTTAATCTATGAATAACTTTTATTGAGGCCAATCTTCGTTTTAAAGTACTAAATTTACTAAAAGAACTTAGATGAGTTAAATATAATCCTATAATTTTTGGATTACTTGGCATTGAATTAAACACATTTTTTGCACAAAATTTTGAGAAATCCTTAAAGTCAGCTTGATATGCTCTTAATGTATTATGAGCTTTAGAATTTTTTAAATTCTTTAATGTTTCTAATTCAAGGCTTTTAACATCAGCTATTAAATTATTCATATTATTTTCCGATAACCATTAATTATCGGAAATTATATAATAGGTGATTTTTAATGTCAATAGTTTAAATTAAAAAATTATGGGTTCAATAGATGGAGAAATTCCAGCAGTCTGGTTTTTAATAAGTTCGATTGGTTTCGTTATATTAACTTTTATTCAATACAGAAACACTGGAAAAAGCTTCAATACGATATTTCTTTCTATTATGGCTATTATTTTCTTTGTAAGTTACATAATTTTATTAATACCACGATAAAAATCAGTGCAGGGAACAAAATTTCAATTAAAAGTCTGGAAATACCTTAAAACAATACCAAAAGGTAAGGTAAAAACTTATAAACAGGTGGCTATTGGCATAAAAAGCCCTAAATCAGCCCGTGCTGTTGCTAATGCTTGTGCTAAAAACCCATATGCCCCAAAAATACCCTGTCACAGAGTGATTAGATCTGATGGAGCTCTTGGAGGCTATTCTGGTAGTGGTGGAATTAAGCAAAAGCTCAAATTACTTAGGTCTGAAAAGGTAGCGATTTAGCCCTATTTTGAGGCTTTTTTAAGTTAAAAAAGTTAGTAAAATCAACGTTTTTTGATCTTTTTATCAGATTTTCTCTTAAATAACATAATTCATCCTTCAGTTGTACCATATATGAGCTTATACCTAAAAAAGACCCCTCTACGGGCGTTTAAATGGTATATTCACTTTATGCATCGCTCTACTATTTAACCATATCAATGTTTTTAGACCACCCTATTTTTATGGAATTTTCATAATCAGGATCGTGAAAAAGTCCATATTTTGATGGATTATTTGATGTTTTTAATAATTGGGTAAAAATTTAAATTTTTTTTTAATCAAAAAGCTATTTTAATTTTAAATAACTATAAATATTATAATAATTTTATTAATTGTCTTTATTAAAAAATTCAATAAATACAGTAGTTTAATGCATATACTTAATGTAATACTTTAGATATTAGTAAATAAATATTACCTATTACTTAGCTTTTCTAGCCAAATTCTCTCTTTTTGAAATGTAGATACCGCTTAAAACGATAATGAATAATCCAAGAAAAGTCCAATTATCAGGGAAATCACTAAAGAAATAATAGCCTATTATAATGTTTGTAATGATTTCAAAGTAGCTAAATGGAGCCAATTTAGAAGCGTCAGCGTATTTAAGAGATAATATTAAGAATAAATGCCCTATACAAGCAAATACACCGATGGCAGCCATCATAGACCACTGATTTATGGTTGGTTTAACCCACACAAATGGAATCACAGTAGATATGATTATGGCCCCTACTACACCAGTTAACAATAAAGTTAATAAAGGATTGTCTGATGTACTTAGTTTACGAGTAATGATCAAATAAAACCCATACATTATACCTGTTCCAAGAGCGGCTATACTTGCTAAGTTAATTTCTACAAATCCTGGTCTTATAACTACTAGAGAACCAATAAATCCAATTATGACTGCTGCCCATCTTTTAAAACCAACTTTTTCTTTTAAAAATATTGGTGAAAAAGCGGTAACAATTAATGGTGCAATAAATGCTAAAGTTAGTGCCTTAGCTAAAGATATGACTGATATAGCATAAAAAAAACAAATGTTTGCACAGAGTAAGATCAAACCTCTTGTAAACTGTAATTTAGGTTTATCGGTCCAAACTAAATTTTGCCTAAAAAAGAAAAACATAACTGGTAGAGTGAAAACGACAGTAAAAAAATATCTTGCCCAGGTGATTTGTAAAACTGGTAAATCTGCACTTAGATATTTTGCAAATCCATCCATTATAGGAAGCATTACCCAGGCCAATAGATTAAAAGTAATAGCCTTCATATAAACAGGGTATATGTTAATTAAAATATTTTAAAGCTAAGAATACTACAATTGGTATTGTTACAAATGACATCAAAGTTGATACGACAATAGTACTGGCAATACTATCAACTATTTTTTTTGGAGAATACATACTACCAACGAGATAATTTAATATAGCACTTGGCATAGCACTTTGTATTAATAATACACCTGCAGCAAATCCTGATAAATCAAAATTAAAAATTATTATAAAAGCTATTAAAGGCCCTAAAATTACTCGACAAAAAGAAAGGATGATTGAATTTTTTAATGAAAATTTAAATCGTGTTAAAGCTATGCCTAAGGACATTAGAACTAAAAAAATCGTAGCATAAGTTAATAAAAATGTAGTGTTTTCGAGAAATAATGGGGTTTCAATTTTAAAATATAAAAAAATAACTGATATGATGATCGCATATACAGGTGGACTTTTGATAACGACATCCAAAGAAAATTTCTTTTTGGCTAAAAAAACACCCAAGGTAAAATGAAATAAAATAATGACTGATGCAATAGCTGATGCAACACCTAGCCCCTGTGTACCATAAGCAAAAAGGCAAATAGGAATGCCCATATTTCCTGTATTCGGCAAAATTAAAGGTGGTAACTCCATACTCAGATCTTTCTTAAGTAAAAAAAGCAAAATAAGTCCTAGAATAGCAAAACTACCTATCATTACTAAAGCATAAATAAAATAATTAACAAAAATGTTTAGTGTGATACCTGTGGTTGTTACTGTATAAAAAATCATTGCAGGAGTACCTATATTTCCAGCAAAATTTGTAATAAAATTTGTATCAATTTTAGGATTTTTTTTACCCAAGAAGTATCCAACACCAATAACAAAAAAAACAGGAAATATAACTTCGAAAATCTTTATGTAAATTTCCATTAATTAATATTTTCCCAAAAATATTTTTTTTTTACACCAAATGATTTATTAATTATGAACTCTGCAATATTTGTAGAATTGAAATATTTAAAATATTTTTTTTGACCATTGTGAGCAATTTTGTTCCTTAAGACATTATCATTGCTATACTTTACAATTTTCTCAGATAAATCATTAACATTCCGATACAATACTATCTCATCTTTATTAAAAAAATTTCCAATTTTTGTATTTTCATCAATCATTACCAATAATCCATTACCAATTAATTGAGAAAATCTGTCGCTACTGTAATATTTTGCAGGTTTGCCTTGACTTAAATTTAAACCTATTTTGCACTGTGAAATAGCAAGAAGGTAATTATCAGCCCATATGGGTTGAATATTATTCATTCCATACAAATCAAATCTGATATTTGGAGTAATATTAATTAATCGATTTATAAACACTTCTCTTTGATCAAATTTACCTTTTTTTAAAATACCTCTATGCACACCATGACTCATAGCGAAAAAAACATCATTATTAAAAAATTTATTTTTATAATTTTCAAGTCTTTCAAAAGATTGATCGACTGGATTTGGCATATAAAAGACTTTATGTTTTTTGTTAAGTTTAAGAGAGACTGGATCTGTTGTACAAAAACTAGCATCCATTAAATCAATTTTATCAAGAAATCTTTTTTTATTATTTATCCAATCACTATCCATACGATCAAGAAACCATTGAGCCATTTTTATATTAGGGTAATTTTTTTTTATAAATTCTAAGGTTTCTTTTTTAATCAAATCAGCATGTCCTAAAACTAGAATATCAGGCACATAATTGGAAATTACCTCTAAGAGTTTTTTATTTAATCTTTTAGAACCATTTAAATCATTTATATTACGATAATAACTTACGATATCTCTATCACTAAATTCTAAAACACTATGGTTTAATCTTATAAATCCATTGTTTAATCTTTTACCGGTATTATAAAAAAGCCTACCATTGTGTCTTTCATTAAAATTAGTTACATGCAATATCTTAATTTTATTTTTAAGTCTGTCTTTATTAATATTAAATAATATTTTTTTTGTGATAACCTCACGATAATGGTCTATTTTTTCACTGATTAATTTATCTGTTAAATAAAAATTTTTAATTGATTGTTTTTGTAAAACTTTTAATTTATTTTTATTGATTAATAAATTTTCTATAGCATCAAATAATGTTCTTGGTTTTAAATTTCTTAAAATAATACCATTTGTTATAGTTTCAGGTAAGCCACCTCTATTAGAAATTATTACAGCACATCCTCTGCTTGCAGCTTCCAAACTAGTTCTTCCAAAAGGTTCTTCCCAACGAGAACAGGCGACGGCTATACTAGTCCTATTAAAAGTTTGTAATACTTTTTGATGATTTTGAAATCCTAAATTTTTTAAACTTTTATGATTAAAAATTATTTTTTCCCTAGGCTCATCTCCTATAACTAAAGCTTTCCATTTTGGATATTTATCTAAAATTTTAATAATAGCATCACCAAATATATCATAGCCTTTAGCTGAATTTAACTTTCCAACAAATGTTATTAGATTTTCTTTTTTGGTTAAATCAACCTTTGTTTTATTTGTTGATTGATGAATTACTTCAAGTTTTTTTGATTTATGATAAAAATTTTTTAAATTTTTTAAGAATTGTTTTTTTGACCATTCACTATTAAATATGATTTTGGAGCATGTTGTTAATAAACTAACTCTTTCACCAACAGATTTTGATCCAATCATGGTTATAGGATCATTATGAAAATATAGGACTAAATTAGTTTTTAATTGAACTAATTGCTGAACATAAATTGGCCTATTATGTATTTCAATAATATCTGGGTTAATATTTTTTTGAATTTCAAGAAATTTTGAAACATAATCTTTTGATTGACTTCTAAGAATCTTCTTTTTAAGCTCAATATTTACATAGTTTGATGAAAGTTTTTTTTTATAACTTGTTGACCCATAGATAGTTACATTATTTTTATATTTACTTAATTTATTTGTTGAGGATACAAATATTGATACTGCTCCTGGATATGTTGGAGAATAATTTTCTTTATACGGTAAAAGAATAGATACTTTCATTATTTATTAAAAAATTTAGATTTAATTCTATTTCTAAGTTTATAATTATTTTTTAATTTATACTCCTCTTTCATAGCAATAGATTTGGTTGGATATTTTTTTGAATGTATAAGTTTCCAATGTTTTCCTTTTGTGAATTTTGCACCTTTTGAGCTATTATGCAATAATACACGTTTCTTAAGATTATTAGTGTAACCTACATACGAAATGTACCTATTATTTACCCTGGATATAAGCATGTAAACGAAGAATGACATATTGTGGCGGTCCCTAGGGGAATCGAACCCCTCTTTCGAGGATGAAAACCACGTGTCCTAACCGATAGACGAAGGGACCAAAGAGCTGTTTTTTATTGTAAAAATAATTATTAATCAAGCTTTATTAAACATAATTACAGTATGTTTGTTATCGCTTATTAAACATTTAGATTTTTTCATGTTTTTTAATTATCTTTTTTAAACCTGATGACTTGTGTGTAATTAAGGTTTCGGAATAAAACTCATCATTATCAACTTTAATACCTGAGACCAAATTGCCAGATGTTATTCCTGTCGCACAAAATATAGAATCACCAGAAACAATTTCTTTTAACTGATATTTTTTATTCAAATCTCTTATACCCATCTTTTTAGCTCTAGCTTTATCTTGATCAGTTTTAAACAAAAATTTTCCTTGAAAAAAACAATTGAATGCATCCAATGCAGATGCAGCAAGAACACCTTCTGGTCCCCCTCCTTCACCAAGAAAAAGATCTACTCCATATTTTTCATCTGTAACCAATAGTGCTCCTGAAACATCTCCATCTGAAATTAATCTTAAATTAACTCCTAAATTCATCAGTTCATCTATGATATCTTTATGTCTTGGTCGATCTAAAATACACACTGTTAAATTGTCTGGCTTTTTATTTTTATATTCTGCTAAATTAAAAATATTTTTTTTTAAAGAAAAATCTAAATCTATAATATTACCTTCATTTACATTTGCAGAAATTTTGTTCATATAAGTTTCTGGAGCATTAAATAAATTAGATTTTTCAGCAACGGCAATGACTGATAAAGCTCCTGGTAAATTATGGGCTGCAAAATTTGTTCCCTCTAATGGATCTACAGCAATATCTAGCTCAGGACCATTTTTACTACCCAAATTTTCTCCAATATATAACATTGGTGCCTCATCTAATTCACCCTCCCCTATAACAATTTTGCCTATCATATCAATTTTGTTTAATTCAGTCCTCATTGCATCAACAGCTGCTTTATCTGCAGCAATTTTATTTTTTTTTCCTATAAACTGATAAACAGATAATGCAGCTCGACATGATACATTTAAGAATAAATTTTCAAATTTTTTATCTAAGATCATTAACTGATAGTTTCTAAAGAGGTATTTTTTTCTAATTTAGCTTCAAATTCTCTTAATCTTTTCCAAACAGAAATTAATTCAACTATAATAGGCCAACTTCTTACCAAATACTGAAGAGAGGTTTCAACTCTTCCAAATGCTCTAATTATTTGTTGGACAAATCCTAATGTAATAGCTCCAGTGACAATAGTCGGTGCTAAGGCTAAATATGGCACAATTACCATTCCCTGTAAATAACTCCACTTCACAGCATTAAAATAAAGATAGTGAAAATACATTTTATAATGAATTTGTCTTACACCACTATAAAGACTTGTTATTATTTCAGGTTTTGCGCTTTCTTTAAAATCTTCTCCTAATACTAATTCTTTCCTATATGCGGCTTCTTCTTTTTGGATATCATATTCTATTCCTGGAAGTTTAATTCCAACACTAGCTAATATAACTGTTCCTCCTAACGCAGAAATTATTGCTACCCAAACTAATGCGTGATCAACCTGACCAATCCATGGAAGAACTGTTATACTTTTAGATAAGCCCCATAATATTGGTGTAAAAGCAATAAGTGTCATTAAGCTTCTTAATAATTCTGCTCCAAGGCCCTCCATGATTCTAGCAAATTTTAAAGTGTCCTCTTGAACTCTTTGTGATGCACCTTCAATTGATGAAGCAAATTCCCATTTATCATGATAAAAATCAGCCATAGCCGTTCTCCACCTAAATGTCCAATGGCTCGTGAAATAGTCACTAAAAATAACTACTAATATATATACCGCTGCAATCTTTGCAAAAGTAAACAAATAAGAAATGAAATCTTTTTCTGAAACTGAATTAGGTTCTGTTAAAGCCTTTTGAAGAGTGTCGTAAAATTCACCAAACCACTCATTAATTCTTACATCTAATTGAACTTGGTACCATGTAGCAAGTAAAATTACTACAGTACCACCTATGCTCCACAAATGCCATTTTTTTTGGGTGAAAAATTTAAACATTTATTTTAAGAAGTTATCTGCATAAGATTTTTTAACAATTTTTCTTCTCTTGGGTTCTTTAATTTCAACATCAATTTTATTTCTTTTTGCATATTCTAAAGCAAGTTCTTTAGATGAAAACTCTAGATTTAATTCAGAAAGTGTGTCGTCAGAACTCTCCCATCCCATTAATGGATTTGTTGTGGGATCATTAGTCTCAAATTCTAATATCCATTTATAGGACTTACCTTGACCTGACTGCATTGGACTTTTATTGGGTATATAAATTTTAGCTTTTCTCATAAATGGTCGGAGTGGCAGGATTCGAACCTATCGAACAAATCTTACAACCGAGTAGTGTTTATACTAATTCTTCTTGAAATTGAATTGGAAAAATTGACAAATATGCAAGTAAATGAGCATTGATTTTGTTGAAAGAGTTACGGTTGGCGACTCTTAAATCCTCTCAAAATCCTCTCGATGGGTATTATTTATTTATAAAGTACAAAATTAACAAAATAATTAAATGAAAATAAAATAAAACCACTTACAAGGATAGAAAATATAATATCACTGTGCATTGGGATAGTTTTAGAAAATCTATTATTTTGAATTTTTTGTAAATTTCTCTCTTTCTTGAAAACAAAATACGCTCTAATAATAAAAATTATTAGCAAGATATAGATCCAATAAGTAGAAAAATTATTAGATGATAAAATTAGATTATAAAGACCATGTAAACAAATAGGAAAAAATAAAGCTAAAAATAAAAAAAGTTTCTTATTTACTTTATCAAAAATAGCTTCGATAAGAAAGAAACCCATAAAAACTCCTGTTAAGGCATGTAGTGGAACTGCAGAAAAAGCTCTTATTAAAGCAATATCTTTTGCAAATGTTAAACTCACTTTAGAGCCTGAGATTACATATTCCCAATTTTCATAAACTGCAAATCCAATAGATGCTGCTACACTGTAAACAAGAGCATCCATAGGTTCGTTAAATTCATTTAAATACAAACAATAGTAGATTACGATTAAAAACTTAAGAGTTTCCTCTAAAAATGCAGCTCTTATAAATGACATATAAAAATGATTAGATTCAATTCCAAAGTTTGTTGTTTCTAAATAACCCTCGAAAAAAGGAATTAGTATCATTAAAGGAAAGCTGATACCTGCCCCTAATAATAAAGTTATAAAAACAATTCTAGGAGGTTCTGGAAAATAATCTCTTTTATAAATATAAAAAAAAATAATTATAGCAGGAAGTATAGCGTAAAGAGATAATATTATAGTGTTTTGTTCAGATCCAAACAAATAATATCCTTAATCATCTTTTTTTTTAGCTCTTCTTTTAGGTTTTGAAGCATTGTTTGACTGTTCATTGTCTCCACCTCCAAATAATTTTCCTAAAAAAGCTAAAGGTGCTAACAAAATCCACCAAAATTTTTTAAGAAGTAATAGAATACCTCCTGCAGCTGCAGCTCCACCACCACTTTTCAAAGCCTTTACTCCTAAAGATGTTGCAACTAATGCACCTATACCTGCTGCAGCTATTTTATCACCTGATTTATAGTCTTTATAAGTATAACCTTCAGTAAATGAGGTATCTAGACTTGCACTTTTAGC
>CACHOW010000009.1 GCA_902581695.1 uncultured Pelagibacteraceae bacterium
ATTTTTTAATTTCTCTTATTAATCTAACATTGGTATTAGATTTTATTGCAAAACAAATTAATGGTGAAATTGATTTAAAGCTTTTCTTAAATCTAAGAATATTTTCTCTCAATTTTGTATAAGAATAGCAATAAGTTGGAGTACCATATTTCTTAGCAATATTATTCACAGTAACTTTTTCAATATTAAGTTTTTTATTAATATATTTCATTATGTTGCTTTTTTATTAGTATCTTTAGTAATGACCTCTTTTTTTGACTCTTTATATACCGGATCACCTTTTTTTCCGCAGGAAACGACTAAGGTCAGTAAAATAAAAGTTAAAATAATCTTTTTATTCATTTTTGTTTTTTATATTTCATTATCATCTTTTTAATATTATCAAAAGATGTTCCCCCATATGATTTTTTTGAATTTACAGAGTTTTTCAAATCAAATATTTTTAAAACATCATTTGTCAATTTTGGATCAATCGACTTTAGTTCAACCAAAGTTAATTGATCAAGTCTTTTCTTTTTTTTCTCTGCCAGATTGATTATATCAATTGTTTTTTGATAAGCTTTTCTGAAAGGAATTGAATAATTTTTTACCAAATAATCAGCCAGGTCTGTCGATGTAATAAAACCAGATTTTGCAAGTTCAAGCATTTTTTTTTTATTTGGGTAAATGTTCTTAAGAACCTCATCAAGTATTTTTAAACAATCTATAATGTTATCGTAAGATTTAAAAATTATCTCTTTATCATCTTGAAGATCTTTAAAATATGATAAGGGTAATCCTTTTAAAATTGTGAGCATAGAAAATAAATTTCCATAAGCAATACCAGATTTTCCTCTTAAGAACTCAAGAAGGTCTGGATTTTTTTTCTGAGGCATTATTGAAGAGCCTGTCACTATTTTATCTGAAAGATTTATTAAGTTAAAACCATCTGAATTCCATATAATAAGTTCTTCTGCAATTCTAGAAATATGCATAGCGCAGATTGAAACATTAAATAAAAAATCTAAAACAAAATCTCTATCAGAAACAGTGTCTATAGAATTATTAGTTGGTCTCTTAAATCCAAGTTTTTTTGAAGTATAATTTCTATCAATATTAAAAGAAGTACCTGTTAGCGCAGCAACCCCCAATGGATTTTCATTTAAACTTTCCAAACTATTTCTAAATCTTCTTTTGTCTCTTTCAAACATCTCAACATAAGCCATAAGATAGTGAGCAAAAGAAATAGCTTGAGCATTTTTGAGATGAGTAAAGCCAGGCATAATTGTATCAATATTTTTTTCAGCTAACTTTAATGAACTTTTAATTAATTTATCTATAACAATATTGATTTCTTGAGACGAAGATTTCATCCAAATTTTTAAATCTGTAATTACTTGATCATTTCTTGATCTAGCAGTATGAATGTATCCTGCTTCTTCACCTATGATTTGAAAAAGCCTTTTCTCGATATTAATATGAATATCTTCATATTTTTTATTAAACTCAAATTTTTTTTTTGATATTTCTTTTTCTATTTTATTAAGGCCATAAATAATTTTATTTTTTATTTTAAAAGAAATTATTTTTTGCTTAAATAACATTTCAACATGAGCAATAGATCCTTTAATATCCTCTTTATAAAGCCTTTTATCAATATCAATAGAATTGCCAACTTTCTGAAAAATACTTGAGGTATTGCTTCTAACTCTGGAACCCCATATTGCCTGGTTGTTTTTATTTTTTGTCATGATAATTAGTTATACCTGTTTAATATGAGATTTTTAATAATTTTTATTTTTTTAATGTCCAATTCATATGCGAATGAGGTGGCTGATTTAAAAAATCTTATTATCAATAAAGAATTAAAGAAATATGATGATTTAACATTCTTGGATGCTAAAAAAAATCAAATAAATTTAAATGATTTTCAAGGAAATTTAATTATTCTTAATTTTTGGGCGACTTGGTGTGCTCCTTGTAAAGAGGAAATGCCCTCTTTAGATCTATTACAGGAAAATAAAGTTTTGGACAATTTAAAGATATTTCCAATAAATGTAGGTCAAGAAAATGTTGAAAAGGCCTCAAATTTTTTTAGTAATCTCGAAATTAAGAATTTAGATTTATATTTTGATACACCAATCACTTTGGCTAAAACGTTTGGACTTAGAGGTATCCCCACTACAATTTTGTTTAATAAAGATGGATTGGAATTTGCAAGAATTGTTGGATCTATAAATTTTCAGAATAAAGATTTTATTGAATGGTTAAGTAAATTTAATTAATTTTTGAAAAAGTATGCAAAACCCACTAAGGCAATTATTGCTATAAATTGTAATAATACTCTTAGTTGCATCAATTTATTAGAATATTTTTTACTTGTTTCTCCACCTTTGAATAAAGTTCCAATACCTAAAATAAGCACTATTCCAACAGCTATTAATAAAGTTATAGATATTACTTTAACCAATATTCCAGAAATCATAAATGTATTGTAGGGTGTTTTGAAAATAAAAAAACATAAATCATACACTATGACATTTTGCCTTAATTCTACAATCATCAAACCAGAGAACAATAAAGAAATCAAAAACGCAATAATTCTACTCCATGGATACGGAGGAGATGGAAAAGATATAAGTATACTTTCTTTGAACTGGAAAAGGCATCTACCTAATACTATTTTTATTTCTCCAAACGGTCATGAAACTTGTCCTATCAATCCATCAGGTTTTCAGTGGTTTGATTTAACAAAAGATGATCCAAAGTATATTCTAGAAGAATCAATTAAAGCTGAAAAAAAATTGAAAGAATTTATTGAGCAAATAAAGAATGAATTCAATCTAGAAAATGATAAGATTTGTCTATCAGGTTTTAGCCAAGGTAGCATGATGTCCATAAATCTGGGATTAACATCTGATAAAGAATATTGTTGTGTAGTTGGATTCTCTGGAAAAATCATAGATAAAGAAAATCTTAAATCTAGAAAAAAAATTTCTACCGATACTTTATTAATTCATGGTGAATTAGATCAAGTTGTTCCTCCAAATTCTATGCTAGAAGCAAAAGACTTTTTTATTCGAAATAATATAGAAATAGAAACTCATCTAATTAAAGACTGCGACCATCATATTCCTATGGAAGCTTCAAGTATTGCTTTAAAATATATTTTGAATAAAATTTAATAATTTCTAACGATTGAAAATTTTTTTTAATTAAGTTAAGGTTTGCTAATGAATAATTTTATTGAGAGTGATGCTTCTTTGGAAAAATGCCCAGCATTAGTTTTAAATGCAGATTATAGGCCTCTTAGTTACTATCCTTTGTCTTTATGGTCTTGGCAAGATACTGTAAAATCAGTTTTTTTAGATAGAGTTATAATTGTAAACACTTACGATAGAATAGTAAGAAGTCCATCTTTTAACATGCAATTACCCAGTGTAATTGCTTTAAAAGATTATATAGTTCCTCAATCACAACCAAGTTTCACAAGATTTAATGTTTTCCTGAGAGATAAGTTTTCATGTCAATATTGTGGGAGTCGAGAAGAACTTACTTTTGACCATTTATTACCTAGGTCTAAAGGAGGAGAAACTAACTGGGATAACGTAGTTACTGCGTGCTCAGCTTGCAATGTAAAAAAAGGTGGGAAGTTATTAAAAATATCAGGGATGCAACTTGCCCAATATCCTTATCGACCATCCACAGAAGATCTACACCGTAATGGAAAAAATTTTCCTCCAAATTACTTACACAAAAGCTGGATGGACTATTTGTATTGGGACGTTGAATTGGAAGCTTAGCTTTAAATCTTTTCCGAAATATTTATTGCTATTTTTGAGCCAGTTTTAATAATTTTATCCATTAAAGAATATAGACCATCTTTTGAAGCTCCCTTCTCATAAGCAATATCCTTATGATGTAATTCGTCTTGTCTAAACTTTGTAATTTTCTTCTTTAGTTCTTTTTCTTCAGGACCCAGTTGATTAATTTGATCTAAGTAATGTTTGTCAATTACCTCTTCAACGGAAGCAGTGCACAACATTGCTGCCTTTTTTCCTAAAAGAGTTGAGCCAAACCCCAAACTTACTCCCAATAAATCCCAAAGTGGTAAAAATTTTGTTGGTGTAATATTTCTTTTTTTAATTTCGTCTTCAAAAAATTGACAGTGTTCTATCTCGTGAATTTTCATATCCTCTATAGTTTGTTTTAAATTCTCATCCTTAACAATAGTATTGAGTGCTAATAATTGACCCTCATAAATTTTGACAGCCCCACGTTCTCCAGCATGATCAACTCTTATGAATTCTTCAACTTTAATATTTGTTTTTTTCATATGTCTTATAAATTTTGATTAATAAAATAATTATTAATAAACTTATACCTATATTAATAGTTGTAAGGGATAATCCAAAAATTCTAAATGTCACATCTCTACAGCTTACCGGTTTTTCATTCAGTATCTTCAATAATTCATCTTTTGAGATAATATTAGTTGTATTACTTAAACCACAAACTGTTGATTCTTGAAAGAATCCTTGTTCTATTCCAAAGTGATATATAGAAATTAAAAAAGAAAATATAAATATTAGAGTCAATAATATTATAATGAATTTATCGTTTTTTTTTAAAATAAAATTGATAATTATTAAAAAGAGGCTTAATCCGTAAGGTATTCTCTCTATCAAACATAAATTACAGGGCTGGTGTCCAAGAGCATATTCTATGAAATATGCTGAAATGATTGCCACAAAACTAATTATAAAAATTAACTTAAGACAAAATTCGACCTTTAAATTAAACATAAAATTTTGAAACTAAATAAATTATAACCCCTATTAAAACAATCAATATTCCAATGATTGTAAACCACTTAGATCCATGTTTTTCCATAAATTGAGTAAATAAATTTCCAAATTTATAAGATAGATAAGAAACAATAAAAAAACGCAATCCTCTAGAAATTAAACTTATTAATATAAAAATTAATATATTAAATCCGATTAAGCCACTAGCAATGGTAAAAACCTTATAAGGTAAAGGTGTAAAGCCTGCTAAAAAAAGTATTCCTAGCCAAGCATAAAAACCTTCAGTATTTATCAAATTGCTTTTCAAATTAATAAGCTTTTCCTCATAATTATAAAAAGTCATAACTTGCATCCCTAAATCAAAAAAGAATGCACCAATGAAATAACCTAATATACCACCTAATACAGAGAATATTGTAGATATAAGAAAAATTTTGAAGAAATCATCTTTTTTTGAAATAACCATAGGAATCACCATTACATCTGGGGGAATAGGAAAAAATGAACTTTCAATAAAAGAAATAAATGCGAGGTAGTATTTAGAACTTTTATGAGCTGCTAAATTTAAACATTTTTTATAAAGATTATTAAACATTTTTTGGTTTTAATATAATTTTAGTTCTTATACTATTTAATAAATAATTAAACAACGGAGGGCGAATGGCGGAACTGGTAGACGCGCACGACTCAAAATCGTGTTTCGCAAGAAGTGAGAGTTCGATTCTCTCTTCGCCCACCATTATATGGAACTAAAAGAAATAAATAGTTTAGTAGAGCTTTTTTTTAAGAAATATGATCAAAAATTTTCAAAAGATATAAAAAAAATTCATGAAGAGATCTTTTTAGTATCACTAAAAAATAAAGATTTAGCTGATACACATTCAGGCCCGTTCACTTATTCATGGGGAAACATTAATACAAAAATAAAAATATTATCAAATTACTTAGAAAAAATTATCTCTAAAGGAGATAGGTGTATTCTACTGTCAGAAAATCGACCTGAATGGTTAATTTCTGACATAGCGATAATGAACGCGGGTGGAGTAACTGTACCACTTTTCACAACTTATTCTGAAAATGACTATGAATATATTATTAAAGATTGTGAACCCAAAGTATGCATTGTTTCAAATATTGAACAATTTAAAAAAATTAAAAATTACATTAGAGAAAACACAATCATTATTTCAATCGATGATTTTGATAAAAAAGTAGAATGTTTTGAAAAGATTTTTTTTAAAACAGAAATAGATTTTAAAACCTTTATGGAAAGCATAAAACCCTACAATAATGATTTAAGAAGAAATGATTTAGCTTGTATAATTTACACATCCGGAACCACAGGAAATCCAAAAGGAGTAATGCTGAGTCATGGAGGAATTTTATCAAATTGTGAAGGTGCACAAGAAATTTTAAAATCATTAACTAAAAAAGATCCTCCAGTCTTTTTAACTTGGCTTCCACTATCTCACTCATACGAACATACTGTTCAATATGTTCAAATATTACTAGGCTCAAAAGTCTTTTATGCTGAGAGTTTGGAAAAATTATTATCCAATATGGCTATTGCAAAACCCACTATCATGACAGCAGTTCCAAGATTTTATCAAAATCTATATAGTAAAATTTCTTTGAATTTTTCAAAACAGAAAGGATTAAAGAAAGTTTTGATAACCAATACTATCTTACTAGGGACTAAAATTTTAAACAAAGAGCCTCTAAATTTTAAGCAAAAATTTACTAATTTTTTTTGCGAGATATTGGTAAGAAAAAAAATTAAGAATCAATTCGGAGGCAAATTAAAAGCCTTTGTTTCTGGTGGAGGTGCTTTAGATAAAAAGATAGGGGAATTCCTTAATTCTATTGGTTTGCCAACCTTGCAAGGTTATGGATTAACAGAAACTTCTCCAGTAGTAAGTTGTAATATTCCTGGAGAAATCAAAGTTGAGACTGTAGGACCACCCTTTAAGACAAATAAAGTGAAAATTGCTGATGATGGAGAAATTTTGGTTAAGGGAGAAAATGTAATGCTAGGATATTGGAACATGAAAAAAGAGACAGAAGAAGTTGTTATAGATGGATGGTTGCATACAGGTGATATTGGTGAAATTACTAAAGAAGGTAATTTAAAAATTACCGATAGAAAGAAAGAAATAATAGTTAATTTAGGTGGAGACAATATCTCACCATCTAAAATTGAAAATTTATTATGTTTAAATGAAAAAATTAAACAAAGTTTTGTTTATGGAGATAAAAAAACCTATTTAGTTGCATTAATTGTAACTGAAAGTGAAAAAAATAAAGAAGAAATTGAACTATATCTAGAAAACTTAAATAAAAGTTTATCTTTAGTAGAAAAAGTTAAGAAATTTAAATTAATAAAAGAAGAATTTACAATTGAAAATGGAATGATGACACCAACTTTAAAATTAAAAAGAAAAAAAATTTTACATAAATATAAAGAAGTTTTAGAAAAACTTTATTAATATTTGTAAATATTCGATTATTAAGCGCATAAACATTAACTTTTTACACATTAAAATTATTTAAATTTTTTTTTAATTTCATTTTTTTTTTTAAAATTTTAACTTTAATTAAATAATTGACAGAACGTGTATAAAAAAATAAAAATAAGGTAATAACGAATCATTTTGATTCGTTTAACTAAAAAGGGAGCTAAAGATGCCTAAGAGAAGAAAAAAAGCAAAGAAGGCTAAGAAAAAAGCTAAGAAAAAAGCTAAAAAAAGAAGAAGAAGATAGTAACTTAGTATTCTTTATTAAAAACGCTTCTCATAACGATTTACGTGTGAGGGGCGTTTTTTTTATTCTTCAATTTGTTCAACTTCACCTGAAATACGCTCTTCGTCAGGAACTTTTGTAGGATCACTTTTCTCTTCTTTAATCTCAGTCTTGTTTTGAGGATTTAAATTTCTTTTTAACGCTTTGTCTAATTTTTTTTGAGTGTCCTCTAAAGATAGATTTAAAATTATCTGAAACTCTGATAAAATTCTTTCATATGCCTTTTCAAATAGTTGTCTTTCAGAGTAAGATTGATCTACCATTAAATCGTCACCTTTATTAAGATCTCTTACTACCTCGGCTAATTCATATATTTTTCCTGAGGATATTTTTGCTTCATATTCTTGTGCACGTCTACTCCACATAGATCGTTTGATTTTAGGTTTACTTTTCAAAATAGAAATACATTTATTTACTTGATTGATTGTAGCAAGAGGTCTTAAATGGGACTGTTTGTTAACAGGAACCATTCCATTAGCTTTATCTTTCTCAAATTTTATCACATAGGTTTCAACATCTATTCCTCCGATGTTAATTTTTTTGAATTCTGAAATTTGACCCACTCCATGTTTGGGATACACTACAAAATCTTTAATTTTATATTCTCTTTTTTCAGATTCTTGTTTTTTTACTTTCTTGATTTCAGGTTTTATTTCGTTACTTTTTGGGATTCTGAGACCTTCTGATTTATTTTCAGATTTTTCATTTTTCTTTTTAAAACTTTTTTTTAAAGCTAATTTTGAGGGTTTTTTATTTTTGATAATTTTTTTTACTTTAATTGATTTAGACTTATTTTTAATCTTTTTAGATTTACCAGTAGACTTAGTTTTTTTCACTTTTGGTTTAGATTTTGTCTTAAAGGTTTTCTTTAAAATATTTTTCAAACTTATTTTGCTCATCTTTATATTTTTCATGATCCGAGGGGGGATCTTTTTTTTTGTTTATATTAGGCCAGATTTCCGAATACTTTTTGTTAAGTTCTAACCACTTTTCACTTTCTGTTTCCGTATCAGCTTTGATAGCATCAACAGGGCACTCTGGTTCACAAACGCCACAATCTATACACTCATCAGGTTTAATTACAAGCATATTTTTTCCTTCATAGAAACAGTCTACTGGACATACATCAACGCAATCCATAAGTTTACATTTAATACAGTTTTGATTTACTATGTATGTCATTAAGAATTTTCTTTTTTAATTCTATCTTTGATATCTCCCATTATTTTATTGTCAATATACAATAATCCAGCAAGTCGTCTCATTAAGTTTGTTTCATAAATATCAGCATCCTTATTTGAATAAATTATTTGCCACAATGATTCTATAATTTTGATTTTATTTTTTTCATCCATGTTTTTGACCTCTCTAGTAAAATTCAATATTTGATTAGAGTTTTCTTCAATTATTTTTCCTTCATTAATTATTTTTTCTACTTCGTTTTTTTTTGCACCAATTTTTATAAGGGCTTGTTTTATAATTTCACCTTCCTCTTTTGAAAAGTTTTCATCAATTTTCGCAGCATGAATTAACAGTGCTGCTACTTTTGTAAAAAATTCATTTTTATTTGGTTCCTTATTATTTTTAAAAAACATAGCTCTTTAATTAAAATTGAGATCTTTTAATACACCAAAAGGACTTTCTTTAGTGGTTTTGTTATTTTGTTTTTTAGTGACTTTTTTAGGAATATATTTGAAAAATATTTCGTTTTCCTTATCTGTAACTTTGTAATTCATGCCTTTAAGAAGTTTTTTAAAATTTTCTTTACTACAGCCTAATAAATTTATCATTTCAGGTATCATTTTGATTTCTTTGTTTTTTTCTGAATTAGAATTAATTATTTGCATAAAAAGTCTCTCTAAAATATCTATTCGTATGTAAAAATTGTCAAATTTTTCAAATCCACACAGTAACATGAAGTTTTTATTTTTTATTTTGCTATCATCTAAAAAATTAAGTCCAAAAGTAGGTGGTTTTAAATTAAAATATTTTTGATGATAATTTTTCCACAGCAAAGTTCTTAGAGATACAGACTCCGGTTTAATTAATCTATGAAGAAAGACATGATATCTTCCAAATTTTACCCCAAGGTCTCTTAAAATTTTTCTTTCATTTTGTCCTAAACTTTTAAGATATTCTGTTACCTGTTCTCTTTTGAGAACACCGTTGTTTTCATAAAGTTGATAAGCAAGAGCTTTAATGGAAGAATTTTTCTCTTTTAAATGTTTTAAATCAATAAGACTTTTTAAAGTCGTCTTAATTTTGGTTTCCATCCATTTTTCTAAATAGTTATTTAATTTTTGTCTTTGTGTTTGTTCAAGAATATCATCAACCAATAGTTCAATTTTAGGATTTAAGTAATCTCTACCTGATATTAATTTTCCAATTGATGATTTATTCCAATAAATTTTAAAATCATCGTTTAATTCAATTAAACCTGTTTCAATTATATATTGGATTCTTTTTTCTAATTCTGGACCAACTGTTTGCCTAGCAGCTTTTTTTAAAGATTTTATATCAGTCTCTAATGCTCCTTTTTTTAGATCTAACTCTAATTTAAGGCCGTTAATTTTTCCAATGAATTGATTGTCAATCATAACATCATTATTCTCTAAAATTTTCGTATCAAATTTCATATCTTGTTTCAATCCTCTTGCTAGAACACTAGCTCGTTTATCAATAAATGTTTTTGTAAGCTCTTCATGAAGTCTGTCTGAAAGTTTGTCTTCTAATAATTTTGTTTTTTCTATCCAATAATTTTGATTTTCTATCCAATTATTTTTATTTGAAACATAGGACCAAGTTCTAACATTTGCAATTCTATTTGATAAGGAATCTACATTTCCCTCTAATTTATCTAATTTTATTAGTTGAAGGCGCATATAATCATCAGAAATTTTACCTTTTTCACTATTAAGATATTTAAAAACGTTAAAAATAACCTCATAATGGTTACCATAAGTTTTTTTTACAAAATCAGGTATTTGACAACATTCCCATAACAAATTCAATTTCTGCTCGTTAAAATTAACGTTTTCAAAATTCTTATCTCTTAAAAAAAATTTAAGAGCCTTTTCATCCTCACATTCATGTATTTTTCTCAACCACCCCTTTTTTGGTTTTTCATCTAAAGATTTTATCAACGCTGAAGGGTTGTTGAAGTTTAAGTTAGAATTTCTCCAAAATAGAAAACGTATTTCTTCAAATTTGTGATTTTCTAATAGATTGATTTCTTCTGCATTAATTTCTTTACATTCACCAGTTATACCAAAATTTCCATCGTTTAAGTACCTACCTGCTCTTCCAGCTATTTGTCCTATTTCAGATAAATTCAATTTTCTTAACTTTTTTCCATCAAATTTTTTTAAATTTGAAAAATAAACATTACTAAGATCCATATTTATTCCCATACCTATAGCATCAGTTGCCACTAAAAAATCGACATCACCAGATTGATATAGTTCAACTTGAGCGTTTCGAGTTTTTGGACTTAGTGATCCCATTACAATTGCAGCCCCACCTTTTTGTCTTCTGATTAGTTCAGCAATTGCATAAACTTCCTCAGCAGAAAAAGCTATAATTGCAGTTTTTCTATTTATTCTAGATATTTTTTTATAACCAGAATAAGAGAGTTTTGAGAGCCTATTTCTGTTAATAAATTCTAAATCATCATCTAATTTTTCAATAATACTCTTAATGGTATTTGATCCCATGAACATGGTTAATTTATTTCCTCTCATATTAATGAGCCTATCTGTAAAAATATGCCCTCGCTCATGATCAGCACACATTTGTATTTCATCTACTCCAACAAAATCTAAATTTTTATCTATAGGCATAGATTCTACAGTACATAAAAAATATTTTGCATCAGGTGGAATGATTTTCTCTTCACCAGTTATAAGAGCAACTTTATTAATAGAAATTTTTTGAATTATCTTGTCATAAACTTCTCTTGCTAATAATCTCAAGGGAAAACCAATCATTCCTGAGTCGAAAGACAACATTGTTTCAATAGCTAAATGTGTTTTTCCTGTATTTGTTGGACCTAGAACAGCTGTAATTTTATTTTTAATCATTTCTATTTTTGGTATGTTTAAATTTTTATCTACCAGATGTAGTTGTTGTTAAAGAACAAAGATAGACTAAAACATGACCGAATCGGTGGATAAAAAGTTCTCATTTTATGCATTAACAAAATTCATCTTAACATATTTAGATGTATGACAATAATCAAAAGATTTGCTTAAGATCTTTTTAATATTTTCCAAACTCCAGATGCTGAAGTTATAATTTTATCATTACATTTTAATTCACAAAATAAAAAAACAAGAGTTTTTGTTTTTTTAAGAATTTTAACATTACCAATTATTTCATCACCAATTTTGGAAACACCTATAAATTTTAAATCCAAAGATATAGTAACGCAAGGTGCATTTTCAGCAGCTCTGTGTGCTGCTGTTCCTGCTCCCGCATCTACCAAAGCTGACAAATATCCCCCATGGGTGATATTTGCAGCGTTCAAATGATTTTGATTTATTGTTGACTTAAACTCATATTCAATTTCAGAAATATTTCTGAACAAAACCCCTCCATTGTGTTTCATGAAACCGGGATTTAAACTAATTTGTTCAAATTTATTAGACATAAGTTCTTATAATATAAAAGTAAAAATTAATAAAATTATAAAAATTATTATAAAAAAATATACTACAGATGTTTGAAGAGATGATTTAAGAAGCCATTTAATCATAATTAACCTTTAATGGTGCGCCTGCTAGGAGTCGAACCCAGAACCTCCTGGTCCGTAGCCAAGCGCTCTATCCAATTGAGCTACAGGCGCATTTTTAATTTTATTTAATTATAGTATATTAATATTTAGTGTATTTTAAGTATAAGACAAATTTAAAAATTAAATGAGCAATAAATATCAAGATGTTGTTATTATTGGAGGAGTTAGAACACCCATAGGTTCTTATAAGGGTTCATTAAAGAATATGAGAGCAGATCAGCTTGGATCAATAGTAATTAAAGAAGTTTTACGAAGATGTAAGATTAATGAAAATGAAATTGATGAGGTGATAATGGGTCAAGTTTTAACAGCAGGTAATGGGCAGAATCCAGCAAGACAAGCTGCAATCAATGCTGGTATACCTATTTTGAAACCTGCACATATAATAAATCAAGTTTGTGGATCAGGATTAAGAGCAGTAATTTCTGCCTTTCAATCAATTAAATTAGGTGAAGTAAGAAAGGTTATTTGCGGAGGTCAAGAAAATATGTCAATCGCTCCACATTCAATCTTTTATAGAGACAAAAAAAAAATTTCTGAACAAAAATTGATAGATACAATGATTCATGATGGTTTAATGGACGCTTTTAATAATCATCATATGGGCGTTACTGCTGAAAATGTTGCAGAAAAGTTTAACATTTCTAGAGAAGAACAAGATAATTTTGCACTTAATTCTCAAAAAAAAACACAAGAAGCTATAATTCAAAATAAGTTTAATGATGAGTTGATTAAAATAGATCAAGATGGGAATTGCCTAAACAAAGATGAGCATCCAAGATATGATTTAAAATTATCTGATTTAAATAAGTTAAAAACAGTTTTTAAGGATAATGGGACTGTTACTCCAGGAAACTCCTCAGGAATAAATGATGGAGCAGCAGCTTTACTACTTACAACATTAGAGGATGCTAAAAAAAAATCAATTCAACCATTAGCAAAGATAAAATCCTGGGCTTCAGTTGGGGTTGAGCCATCTTTAATGGGTCTGGGACCTATAGAAGCGGTCAAAAAATCTATAATCAAGGCTAATTGGAAAATAGAGGAAATAGACTTATTTGAAATCAATGAGGCTTTTGCAGCTCAAAGTATTGCAGTTATCCAAGAACTTAAAATTGATCCAAGAAAGGTTAACGTAAATGGTGGTGCTATAGCTTTAGGTCACCCTATAGGAGCGTCAGGAGCAAGAATTTTGGTCACATTAATACATGAAATGAAAAGACAAAATTTGAAAAAAGGCTGTGCAACACTTTGTATTGGTGGAGGAATGGGTATAGCTCTATGTGTTGAGAGAAATTAAAAATTAATTTTACCGTATTTCTCTTTTAATAAAATCTTTTGTATCCAAGTTTTAGCATCTAAATAACTACTAACTTTTGGTTGAACGATTATTTTTAATAACTTTTTTAACATTTTTCTATTTTAAACTTAAAGAATGTCAAAAAATTGGAGAGAATGTGTTAAAATTTGCAATTTACTTAACTTTTATGGTGTATAAACATAATTAAATGAGCAAAAAATTACTTGTTCCTGATATTGGAGAATTTGAGAACGTAGAAGTAATTGAACTTCTAGTAAAAGAGGGGCAAGAAATAAAAAAAAATGATCCAATAGTTACTATTGAAAGTGATAAATCAAGCGTTGAAATTCCATCTACTATTGAAGGTAAAGTTGAAAAAATTGATATTAAGATAGGAGATAAAGTTTCAAAAGGTGACCTATTGCTTACAGTTTCAAGTTTGCAAATTTCTCCTAAATCACAAGAAGAGGTACCAAAGAACACTGAAAATTTAATACAGGAAGCAGAAATTTCATTAAAGAAGTCTCAAAAGGAAATTATTGAAGAACCAAAAACTCTATCTCAAAAAACTGAAAATAAAATTTTAAAAAAAGAACAAAGAAAACATGAGAGAATTGAAGTTACTGATAAGGAAGATATTGATCCTATAGAAACTGATGAATGGTTAGAGTCCCTTTCTGCAGTTATACAAAAAGATGGAAATCAAAGAGCTCATTATCTGATTAAAGAACTTATAAACAAAGCATATAGAGAAGGGGCAAACATTCCTTATACACAAAATACTCCATATATAAATACAATACCAGTTAGTGAAGAAAAAAAATCAAACGGTGATCAAAACATAGAAAGAAGAATTAGATCTTTAATTAGATGGAACTCTGCGGCTATGGTTGTGAGAGCTAACAAAAAATTTCCAGAACTTGGTGGTCATATAGGGACATTTGCTTCAGCTGCAACTCTTTACGATGTTGGAATGAATCATTTTTGGAGAGCAAAAAATAATAAATTTGGTGGAGATTTAGTTTATTTTCAAGGGCACAGCGCTCCAGGTATGTATGCAAGAGCCTTCCTAGAAGGAAGACTGAGTGAGAAACAATTAGATAGTTTTAGACAAGAAGTAAATCCTGGTGGTTTGTCTTCTTATCCACACCCATGGTTAATGCCAAAATTTTGGCAATTTCCAACTGTTTCAATGGGCCTAGGTCCAATGTTAGCAATCTACCAAGCAAGATATATGAAGTATCTGATTAACAGAGGCCTCATAAAAGATGAGGGAAGAAAAGTTTGGGCCTTTTTAGGTGACGGTGAGATGGATGAACCCGAGTCTCTGGGAGCAATTGGATTAGCAGCAAGAGAAAAACTAGATAATTTAATTTTCGTAATTAATTGTAATTTGCAAAGATTGGACGGCCCAGTTAGAGGTAATGGGAAAATAATTCAAGAGCTAGAAGGAATTTTTAGAGGTGCTGGGTGGAATGTAATAAAAGTAATATGGGGATCTTATTGGGATTCATTACTAGCAAATGACAAAACAGGTCATCTGATAAAAATTATGAATGAAACTGTTGATGGAGAATATCAAGCAATTAAAGCAAGAGATGGCGCATTTGTAAGAGAAAAGTTTTTTGGCAAGTATCCAGAAACAAAAGAATTAGTTTCAAGTCTATCAGATAAGGACATTTGGAGGTTAAATAGAGGTGGTCATGATCCCCATAAAGTTTTTGCTGCTTATGATAAGGCGTCTAAAAATACTGGAAGTCCAACAGTAGTTATAGCAAAAACAATAAAAGGCTACGGAATGGGAAAAACTGGAGAAAGTGTAAATACAACTCATCAAACTAAGAAATTAGATATAGATGATTTAATGTATTACAGGGATAGATTTGATGTTCCTTTGACTGACAATCAGGTTAAAAATATAGAATATTATAAACCTGATAATAATTCAGTAGAAATAAAATATCTTAAAGAGAGAAGACTCCAGCTTGGTGGTTTTATTCCAGAAAGAACAACTTATGCTAAATCTATTAAAGCACCACCTAAAAATATTTTTGATAATATGAAAGAGTCTACTGGTAAGAAAGAGATGTCTACTACAATGGCATTAGTAAGAATGTTAACAAGTTTACTTAGAGATAAAAATGTTGCTCCAAGACTTGTTCCAATCATTCCTGATGAGGCAAGAACATTTGGCATGGAGGGATTTTTTCAGAAGGTTGGAATATATGCTCATGAAGGTCAAAAGTACGAGCCTGAAGATTCTGCTCAATTAAGCTCTTATAGAGAAGAAAAAAGTGGTCAAGTATTGGAAGAAGGAATTACCGAGGCTGGAGCCATGTCCTCATGGATAGCTGCAGGAACATCTTATACAAATCATGATATTGAAATGATCCCTATTTATTTATTTTATTCTATGTTTGGTTTCCAAAGAATAGGAGATTTTGCTTGGGCGGGAGCTGACAGTCAATCCAGAGGTTTTTTAATCGGAGCAACCGCTGGACGAACAACTTTAGCAGGTGAAGGATTACAACATCAAGACGGACATAGTCATTTAATGTCGTCTACAATACCAAATTGCATTTCTTATGATCCCACATTCCATTATGAATTAGCTGTTATTTTTAGAGAGGGGTTAAAAAGAATGCACGAAAAAAAAGAGAATGTATTTTACTATATTACTACAATGAATGAAAATTATTCCCATCCAGAAATGCCAAAAGATAAAAATTGTGAAGAAGGAATTTTGAAAGGTATGTATAAAATTAAAGAGTACAAAAAATATAAAAAAACTAAAATACAGTTTTTGGGCTCTGGGACAATTTTAAGAGAAATGATTGCTGGTGCAGAAATATTGCAAAATGAATATAACATAGATAGTGAAGTCTGGAGTGTCACAAGCTTTAACGAATTAAGAAAAGATGGGCTAGATGTAGAAAGATTTAATCTTTTAAATCCTGAAAAAGAAGAAAAAAAATCGTTTGTGGAAATGTGTTTGGGAAAAACGGAAGGACCAATATTAGCAGCATCAGATTACATGAGAATGAATTCTGATCAAATAAGACCTTATGTAAATAAAAGCTTTTATTCTTTAGGTACAGATGGTTTTGGAAGAAGCGATACTAGGAAAAATTTAAGAAGGTTTTTTGAAGTTGATAAAGAACATATAGTTGCTTATGGATTAAGTGTATTAGCAAAAGAACAACTTTTGCCATCTAAATATGCCTCAGAGGCAATAAAAAAATATAAAATTAATCCTAATAAACCAATGCCCACAAAACTTTAGATGTCAGAAAAAGATTTTATAACATTAGTTCCAGCATCACCCAAAGCAAGAAAATTTGCAAGAGAACTTGGAGTAGATATCAATAAAGTCGAAGGCAGTGAAAGAGATGGTAGGGTAATAGACGATGATATTAAATTATTTGTCTCTAAAAAATCAAAACAAATAAAAAAAATTGATTCTCAGAAAAACGAAAAAAATGAATTAGAATATGCTCATTCAGAATTTGGTGAGATAGAAATAAAAGATATTCCAAGAGTTAAAAAACTTTCTTCGAAGTATTTAATTAATTCTTGGTCTAAAATACCTCATGTAACTAACCATGATGAAGCTGATATTACTGAAATGGAAGAATTCAGAAATTCTCTTACTAATATGTATACTGGAGAAAGGAGGAAAATAACCCCTTTGGCATTTATAGTTAAAGCATTATCTGCAACTCTTAAAAAATTTCCGAACTTTAATTCCTCAATAGATGAAATTGATAATGGCAAAATTACAATTAAAAAGTATTATCATATAGGTATAGCTGTAGATACACCTCACGGTTTAATGGTTCCGAAATTAAGAAACGTAAGAAATAAAAAAATTTCTCTGATTGCTGATGAATTAAAAAAAATTAGTGATGAATGTAGAAATCTTAGAATTGATAAAAAGGAACTTTTTGGTGGATCGATGACTATAACAAGTCTTGGTGGAATTGGGGGTTCATTCTTTACTCCAATTATTAATTATCCAGAAGTAGCTATTTTGGGAATTGGTAAGTCAGAAAAAAAGCAGATTTATATAAATGGTAAATTTGAAATTCGTACATTGTTACCATTGTCTTTGTCATATGATCATAGAATTATAGATGGCGCAGAGGCAGCTAGATTCAATAATGAATTAAAGGAAAATTTGGGTAAAAATTTTGCCTATAAATTGGCTGTTTAGAAAATTATGACTAAAACGGTTTCTTTACTCAGTGCTCTTCTTTGCACATTTATCTGGGGAACAACTTTTATTGCCCAAGATACAGGAATGGACGATATTGGCCCATTCACTTTTAATGCTGTCAGGTTTTTTGTTGGTTTCTTGGCAATACTTCCTTTGGCATTTTTATTTGAGGTTAAAAAGTTTAAATCTGAATTTGAACTTGATATCAAAACATTTGTCATTCTTTCTTTATTAATTGGAGTATCACTTTTTTTAGGCTCGGCGTTACAACAAGTTGCGTTACTTCATACAGATGTTGCCAATGCAGCCTTTTTTACAATTTTTTATGTGCCTTTGGTTCCAATTATAGTTTTTTTATTTAAAAAAAAATCAATTCATTGGAGTGTATGGCCATCAGTTATTCTATGCTTAATAGGAGGATATTTATTAACAAATTTTTATGATGCAACTGTAAGACTTGGAGATGGTTTAGTTTTGCTAGGTGCTTTATTTTGGAGTACTCATATCATTTTTACTGGTATGATTGTGACTAGGTACAATCTTCCTTTAACAATAGGTGCTTTACAAACATTAATTGTAGCAATACTTTCCTTGATTATTGGTTTAATTTACGAAGAATTTATTTTTAATAATATATTAAAAGAAATTGACTCTATTTTGTATGCAGGAATTTTATCTGGAGGTTTTGCATTTGTTTTACAAATTTATGCTCAAAGACGTATTTCCCCGGCGCCAGCTGCAATTATTTTCTCATTAGAGGGAGTTTTTGCTACTGTCGCTGCATGGTTTTTGCTTAATCAGATATTGGATATTAACAATATATTGGGATGTTTTTTTATTTTATGTGGGGTTTTATTATCACAACTTTTACCTTTAATAAAAAAAACTGTCTAAAAGTATATTATCAAAAATAGTATTAAAGCGATAAGAATTCTATAAATAACAAAAATACTTAAAGAAAATTTATTAATATAAATTAAAAAGAATTTGACAGTAATATAAGAAAATAAAAAAGATAAAGTTACAGCGACTATTATAAGATAATTAATTTCAATAGAATGATAAATTACATCTTTAAGCCCAAGAAAACTTGCTCCTGCTAAAGCAGGAATGGATAGTAAAAATGAAATTTTACTTGAATCAACCCTATTAAAATTTAAAAATCTAGCTGCTGTTAAAGTGATACCTGCTCTGCTCACACCAGGGATTAGTGCAAGAATTTGAAATAAACCAATAAATATAATTGATTTAAAATTCAGATTTGTAGATATATTTTTATCAAGTTTTTGTTGATCAGCAAAAAATAAAATGAATCCAAAAAATAATGTTGTCCAAGCTATAACTTTTACATTTCGAAGAAGATAAATAAGCTCAGTTGAGTGAAGCAAATATCCAAAAATAATTATTGGTATAGATCCGATTGTAATAAGTTGTAAAAGTCTTTTATTGTTTTTTAAATCTAATAGGTCTTTTTTAAAATAAAAAATAATTGCAAATAAAGAACCTAAATGCAGACTTATATCAATTAACAAAGAACCAGTTTTTAAATCATAGAAATTAGAAACTAGAATTAAATGCGCGGAGGAACTAACCGGTAAAAACTCTGATATTCCTTGAATAGCTGACAGAATAAGTATTTCTATAAATTCTTGTAACATAATAGTGTCGTAACTTAAAAAATATTGATTTTAAACAATTCGATTTGTTCATAATAGGTATGCAATAATTAAAATTCTTATGTTAATAGCTAAATATAGATAAATTAAGGTCATAAATACTGACCTAAATAATTCTTTTACTAATAAAAACAATGTATATTTTACTTTAAATTTTATAAAAAAATGACTGATAAAATGCTTAAATTTGTAAAAATAGGTCAACAAAACCCACCTAAAAGAGATGTTGGAAATAGAAAAGATGATTTTAATGAAATCTATGATGAATTTATTAGCGAAAAAGCTCAAGATCAATCAAGTAGATGCTCTCAGTGTGGAGTCCCTTTTTGCCAGGTTCACTGCCCTTTAAGTAATAACATTCCCGATTGGTTAAAATTAACAGCTGAAGGAAGACTTAAAGAAGCTTATGAGTTATCACAAAGTACCAACAATATGCCTGAAGTATGTGGGAGAATCTGTCCTCAAGATAGGCTGTGTGAAGGTAATTGCGTTATAGAACAATCAGGACATGGAACTGTAACAATTGGTTCAGTAGAAAAATATATAACTGACAAGGCTTGGGAACAAGGTTGGGTTAAACCAATTAATGTAAAATATGAAAAAGATCAAAGTGTTGGGATAATTGGAGCTGGTCCTGCAGGATTAGCTGCAGCTGAGCAATTGAGAAAAAATGGTTACAAAATTACTGTGTATGATCGATATGATCGTGCAGGTGGATTATTGATTTATGGAATTCCAAATTTCAAATTAGAAAAACAAGTAGTAGAAAGAAGGACAAAACTTCTAAAAGATGGGGGAATAAATTTTGTTCAAAATTTTGAAGTGGGTAAGGATGCTACTTTAGATCAATTAAGAAAAAAACATGATGCAATTTTAATTGCTACAGGTGTTTATAAACCCAGAGAGATCGATTTACCTGGAAATGACTTAGATAATATTTTTCCTGCAATGGAGTTTTTAACCGCATCTAACAAAAAAGGCTTGGGAGATAAGGTAGAATTATTTGATAAAGGTGTATTAAATGCAGAAGGGAAAAATGTTGTAGTTATAGGTGGAGGAGACACTGCTATGGATTGTGTAAGAACATCAATAAGACAAAAAGCTAAATCAGTAAAATGTTTATATAGAAGAAACAAAGAAAATATGCCTGGTTCAGCCAGAGAGGTATTCAATGCAGAAGAAGAGGGAGTTGAGTTTGTCTGGTTATCAAGCCCAAAAGAATTTAAAGGTAAGAATAAAATTGAAAATTTGGTTGTTGATCAAATTAAATTAGGTGAACCGGATGAGTCTGGTAGACAAAGACCAGAAATTAAAGAAGGTTCAGAATTTGAAATTAAAGTGGATATGGTAATTAAGGCTCTTGGTTTTGATCCAGAACCTTTACCATTATTATTTGATGCTCAAGAACTACAGGTAACTAAATGGGGAACAATTAAAACAGATTTTGATACAATGGAGACAAACTTAAAAGGGGTTTTTGCAGCTGGAGATATTGTAAGGGGCGCCTCTTTAGTTGTTTGGGCTATAAAAGATGGTCGAGATGCTGCATCTTCAATTAAAACATTTCTTGAAAGCACAGAACAAAAAAAAATAAAAGTAGCTTAAATGGTATATTATAAAAAAAATTTAGATTTATTAACTAAAAATTTTGTTTACAGTAAAGAAATGGAGCATGATGCATGTGGAGTAGGTTTAATTGCTTCTACAGAGGGAAAAAAATCTAGAAAAGTTGTAGAATATGGGATTGAAGCTTTAAAAGCTGTTTGGCATCGTGGTGCTGTAGATGCTGATGGAAAAACAGGAGATGGTGCTGGAATTCATCTAGAAATACCAAAAGATTTTTTTATAGAAAAAATACAAGTTACAGGACATGATTATGACCATTCTGAAATTTGTGTAGGTATGATTTTTTTACCTAGAAATGATTATTCTGCGCAAGAAAGCTGCAAAACTATTGTTGAAAGCGAACTTACGAAAAATAATTTTAGTATTTATGGCTGGCGACAGGTTCCTGTAAATCCAAAAGTACTAGGTGAAAAAGCTCTACAAACAATGCCAGAAATAATTCAAGTATTATTTAAGTCAAACAATCAAAACTTGCTTAATAAAGATTTAGAAAGAAAAATTTATGAAACTCGAAAAAAAATAGAAAATAAGGCTTTTGATTTGTCTCTTAACGATTTTTATGTATGTTCGATAAGCTCTAAATCGATTGTTTATAAAGGGATGTTTTTAGCTGAAGCGATTTCAGACTTTTATTTAGATTTAAACGATGAAAGATTCATATCAAGGTATGCTATATTTCATCAAAGATTTTCGACTAATACTGCTCCGAGTTGGAGCTTAGCTCAGCCATTTAGAGCTGTAGCACATAATGGAGAAATAAATACATATAAGGGGAATAAAAATTGGATGAAAGTTCATGAGCAAGAGATGAATAGTCCACTTTTTGAAAATTTAGATAATTTAAAACCAGTAATTCGAAAAGGAGTCTCAGACTCTGCAGCACTAGATAATGTTTTTGAATTATTAAATAAATCTGGACAGTCAGCGCCATTAGCAAAATTAATGTTAATTCCTGATGCTTGGTCAAAAAAAAATAGAACTCTTCCAAAAAACCATCAGCAATTATTTAATTTTTTGAATAGTACTATGGAACCGTGGGATGGACCTGCTGCAATAGCAGCTACTGATAATGAATGGGTTATCGCTGCTAATGATCGAAATGGATTAAGACCTTTAAGATATGCAATTACAAAAGATAAACTTCTCTTTGCTGGATCTGAAACAGGAATGATAAGATTAAATGAGAAAAAAATTTTATCAAAAGGAAGATTAGGCCCAGGTGAAATTATAGGGGTAAGAATCGAAAAAGGTAAAGTTTATTTTAATGATCAAATTAAAGATTATTTGGCAAAGGAATTTAAACATTTTAATTCACAAATAATTGATTTGGATGAAAAATTACACATCAGTAGAGAAAAACACATTTTTGAAGGAGAAGATCTGAGAAGAAGACAACATACTTTTGGAATAAGTTTAGAGGATTTGGAATTAATATTACATCCAATGGCTGAGGATGCAAAAGAAGCAACAGGCTCTATGGGAGATGATACTCCACTAGCTGTTTTATCTGATAAATATAGACCACTTTATCATTTTTTCAGACAAAATTTTAGTCAAGTAACCAATCCCCCGATTGATTCATTAAGAGAAAATAAAGTAATGAGTTTAAAAACTAGATTTGGAAATTTAGGAAATATTCTAGATTTTGATACATTAACAAAAGAAAATATCTATGTATTAAATAGTCCTATTTTATCAAATTCACAATTCAATAAATTTGTAAATTTCTTTGGAAAAGAAACGTTGACCATTAGTTGTACTTTTTCAAAAGATGAAAACTTATTTAGTGCTATTGAAAGAATTCAAAGGGAGTCTGAAATTGCTGTAAGACAAGGAGTAACACAATTAATATTAAGTGATAAGGATCTATCATTTGAAAAACTACCAATGCCAATGCTTTTATGTGTCGGAGCAATCAATACTTTTTTAATAAAAAAAAAATTAAGAGGATATGTTTCTATTAATGTTCAGTCAGGTGAAGCTCTGGATACCCATTCATTTGCAACACTAATAGGTGTTGGAGCTACTACAGTTAATCCATACTTAGCTTTTGATAGTCTGTATCAAAGACATTCAAAAAAATTATTTGGACAGTATAGTTTTGATGATTGTATTGAAAGATACATAAAATCAGTAAATGCTGGTCTTTTAAAGATAATGTCTAAAATGGGCATATCTGTATTGAGTTCTTATAGAGGTGGATGTAATTTTGAGACAGTTGGATTAAGCAGAACTATAGTAGATGATTATTTTCCTGGCATTATCTCTAAAATTTCTGGAATAGGGTTAACTGGTATTGAGAAAAAAATACGTCAAATTCATAAAGAAGCATTTGAAAGTACAGATACAGTCTTACCCATTGGAGGTATATATAGATATAGAAAAAATGGAGAAACCCATCAATATCAAGGTAGATTAATTCATTTGCTCCAAAGTGCTGTAGGTTCAAATTCTTACTCAGCTTATAAAAAATATGCTGAAGGAATATATAACTTACCTCCGATTAATTTAAGGGATTTAATAAATTTTAGAAAAAAAAAATTAGGTCCATCAATTCAATTATCTGAAGTTGAACCTATAGAAAAAATACTAAAAAGGTTTGGTAGTGGAAGTATGTCTCATGGTGCTTTATCAAAAGAGGCACATGAAACTTTGGCAATAGGAATGAATAGGATCAAAGGAGCTTCTTGTAGTGGTGAAGGTGGTGAGGACGCTGATAGATTTAATGTTATGGCAAGTGGAGATAGTGCAAATTCTAGGGTTAAACAAATAGCTTCTGCTAGATTTGGTGTAACAATAAATTATTTGAATAATTGTAATGAGATAGAAATTAAAATGGCTCAAGGTGCAAAACCTGGAGAAGGTGGTCAATTACCAGGTTTTAAAGTAACAGATGAGATTGCTAAACTAAGACACTCAACTCCAGGTGTGACACTCATATCTCCACCGCCACATCATGATATATACTCTATCGAAGATTTAGCTCAGTTAATTTATGATTTAAAACAAATAAACCCAAAAGCAAGAGTTGGGGTTAAACTAGTTGCATCTTCAGGAATAGGCACCATCGCAGCAGGAGTAGCCAAAGCAAAGGCAGATATTATATTAATTTCTGGTCATAATGGTGGAACTGGAGCAACACCACAAACAAGTGTTAAGTATGTAGGTATACCATGGGAAATGGGTCTTACTGAAGCCAATCAGGTTTTAACTTTAAATAATTTAAGACATAAAGTTACTTTAAGAACTGATGGAGGTATTAAAACTGGAAGAGATGTTGTTATTGCAGCGATGATGGGAGCAGAGGAATATGGTGTAGCAACAACAGCATTAGTTGCAATGGGATGTATAATGGTAAGACAATGCCATTCAAACACTTGCCCAGTTGGTGTATGCACACAAGATGAAAAATTGAGAGAAAAATTTACCGGCACACCTGATAAAGTAGTAAATTTATTTACCTTCATTGCTTCTGAAGTAAGAGAAATTTTAGCTAAATTAGGTTTTAAATCATTAAATGATGTAATTGGAAGAACTGACTTATTAATGCAAGTAAGTAAAGCTTCACCAAATTTAGATGATTTAGATTTAAACCCATTATTTGTTCAAGCAGATCCAGGTAATAATAAAAGGTTTTGTGAGTTACCAGAAATTAATAAAGTACCAGATACACTAGACCAAGAGATTTGGCCAGAAATTGAAAAAAATTTAGATAATTCAGAAAAAATTGAAAAAGAATTTATTATTAAAAACACTAACAGAGCGGTGGGCACAAGAATTTCTCATCATTTATATAAAAAATATGGTTATGAAAAATTAAATCATAATTTTCTTTGTTTAAATTTTAAAGGTTCAGCAGGACAGTCATTTGGAGCCTTTTCCTCTAAGGGTTTAAAGCTTAGCCTTAAAGGAGATGCTAATGATTATGTTGGAAAAGGATTATCAGGAGCCACTATTTCTATAAAACTTCCTGATGAAAGCAATTTAGTTTCTAATGAAAATACCATTATTGGAAATACAGTTCTTTATGGAGCAACATCTGGAAAACTCTTTGCAGCTGGCCAAGCTGGAGATAGATTTGCAGTAAGAAATTCAGGAGCTATAACAGTTATTGAAGGATGTGACTCAAATGGTTGTGAGTACATGACTGGAGGATCAGTCGTTATTTTAGGCGATGTAGGGGATAATTTTGCAGCAGGTATGACTGGTGGTATGGCTTTTGTTTACGATAAATCTAAAGAATTTGAAAAAAAAGTTAATTCTGAGTCTGTATTATGGCAGACCATTGAAACAAAATATTGGAAAAATTTTTTAAGAGAGCTTATTTTAGAGCATTTAAATGAGACAAATTCTAAAGTATCAAAACTAATAATAGATAATTTTAATGAAGAGGTAAAAAATTTTATTCAAATTTGTCCAAAAGAAATGATCGATAAGATTGAAAACCCTATTACTTTAAAGTCAAATGTAAAAGATGTTAGTTAAATTATTAATTTGATTTCTTTTTTTAATAACTTTAATTCCTTAGGTGAAGACAAACTATGATCACCATTTTTTATAATCACAAGCTTTTTTTTTGCATTTTTAAAAATTTTCAAAACTTTTTTTGAATAAGAAATTGGTACTACCTCATCTTTTTCCCCGTGAATCATTGTAACATTAATTTTTGATATTATTTTTTTTTTTAAAACTTTGTTTTTTCTTCCATCTTGTAATAACTGAAGGCTAATAGGATAAGTGTAATTTCCATGTTTTAAATTATAAATTCCATTTTTAAGAGTCTCAGATTTCATTTTTTTTGAAAATTTTTTCCACATTAAATTTTCTAGAAATTCTGGCGCCGAACCAATGCCTATAAAACCTTTAATTTGATGTTTAAAAAATTTAAATTGATTTAAAGAAATCCAAGCACCCATACTAGAGCCAATGAGAATAATTTTGTTTTTTTTTACAATTCTCTTAATCAATAAATTTGTTTCTTTGCTCCACTTAGAAATATTACCATTGGTAAATTTTCCAGTGGACTTTCCATGACCAGAATATTCAAGTGCAAGAAAACCCAGTCTATTTTTTTTTGCAAATTCTAAAAAAGTTTTAGGTTTTTTACCCTCTAAATCTGACATAAATCCGTGTAAAAAAACAATATAGTCAGCATTTTTTTGAATATGTTTTAAATACCTGATTTTTTTTGTACTAGTTAATATTAAATAATTAAATTTTTTCATTAAAGTTTATTAGTCTTATCTATTATTATATAATCTTATCTAATGTCGTCTAATATAAAAGTTTTACAGGTAATACCAAAATTGGGGTATGGAGGAGCGGAAACTGGCTGTTATGATATTGCTCATTATTTACCAGAAAATAATTGTGAGTCCTTTATAGTAACCAGTGGTGGAGAATTGACAAAATTTATTGATAAAGAAAAAGTAAAATTAATTAAATTACCTGTTCATAGTAAAAATCCTTTATTGATTTTTTTAAACTCAATAATTTTAATAGGAATAATTTTATTTTTTAACATTTCAATTGTTCATGCTAGGAGTCGTGCACCAGCCTGGTCATGCCTACTTGCAACAAAATTAACAAAAAGAAAATTTGTTACCACTTTTCATGGCACATACAATTTTAGTGGTAAATTGAAAAAATTTTATAATTCAGTTATGGTGAGATCCGATCTAATAATTGCAGGTTCAAATTTTATTTTTTCACACGTTAAAGAAAACTACTCAGAATATTTAAACCCAAAAAAAAAATTTCTTGTTATATTCAGAGGGATAAATGTTGATTACTTTGATTCATCTACCAAACTTGAAACTGATGAAAAAAAACTTCTTAAGGAATGGGAAATAAATAAAGAAAAAAAAATTATTTTGATGCCAGGAAGACTTACCTCGTGGAAAGGCCAAGAAATGTTTATTGAGTCGCTTAACTTAGTAAAAATTGAGCTAGGTTATGAGGCATTTCATGTTGTTTTATTAGGAAATGATCAAGGGAGGAGCTTGTATAAAAAAAAGTTAATTCGATTAACGGAGCAATATCGCCTTACAAACCAAATAAAATTTATTGATCATTGTAAAGATATGGCTTTAGCATATCAAGTATCTGATATTGTTGTGTCTCCTTCGATAGAGCCTGAAGCTTTCGGAAGAGTCGCAGTAGAAGCACAATCTATGGAAAAATTAATTATTGCTAGTAATATAGGTGGCTCAAACGAAACAATAATTGGAGAAAAAACTGGATTTTTATTCGAAGCAGGAAATTCAAACGCTTTAAGTAAAAGAATTATTCAGGCAATAACAATGGATGAAATATCTCTTAAATTAATTGGTAAAGAGGGAAGAAAAAATATTATTAAAAAATTTAATGTTGAAAAAATGTGTTTTTCTACTTATTCAGAGTATAAGAGGTTATTAAATTAAATGCTAACTATTACATTACCAGACGGAAATAACTTAGATTTTTCTAAAAAGGTTACAGGATTAGAAGTGGCTGAAAAAATCAGCAAGTCATTAGCTAAACAAGCAATGGTAATAAGTGTGGATGGAGAATTAAAAGATCTTGATTTTTTAATTGAAAAAAATTGTTCTGTCAAAATTTTTACCTCAAAAAATGAAGAGGGACTTGAAACAATCAGACACGATACAGCCCATGTATTAGCAATGGCTGTACAAGAATTATTCCCCGGAACCCAGGTCACAATTGGTCCAGTCATAGAAAATGGTTTCTATTATGATTTTGCTCGAAAAGAAACTTTTACAGAGGAAGATCTGAAAAAAATTGAGAACAAAATGAGAGAAATAGTAGATAGAGATGAAAAAACTACTCGAGAAGTTTGGGGACGAGATAAAGCAATTAAACATTTTGAAAAAAAAGGGGAGCTATATAAAGCAGAATTAATTAAAAGTATCCCTGAAGATGAGGAAGTATCAATTTATTTTCATGGCAAGTGGCATGATTTATGTAGAGGCCCACATTTATCTTCTACAGGCAAAATAGGAAAATATTTTAAACTTACAAAAGTAGCTGGTGCTTATTGGCGTGGAGATTCAAACAATGAAATGTTACAGAGAATATATGGAACAAGTTGGGCTTCGCAGAAAGATTTAGATGATTATCTAAGAGGAATTGAGGAAGCAGAAAAAAGAGATCATAGAAAATTAGGCAAAGAAATGGATTTATTTCACTTTAGAGAAGAAAGTCCAGGATCAGTTTTTTGGCACGAAAAAGGTTGGGCATTATTTCAAAAATTGATTGATTATATGAGAATGAAACAAAATCTAGCTGGCTATAAAGAAATAAATACTCCAGAAGTTTTAGACAGAACTTTATGGGAAAGATCTGGACATTGGGAAAAGTTTGGTGAAAATATGTATACTTCAACTACCCCTGATGAAAAGGTTTTTGCTATTAAACCTATGAATTGCCCAGGATGTATAGAAGTTTTTAATCAAGGCCTTAAAAGTTATAAAGATTTACCTTTAAAGATGTCTGAATTTGGAAAAGTACATCGTTATGAACCTTCTGGAGCTCTTCATGGATTATTGAGAGTCAGGGCTTTTACTCAAGATGATGCTCATATATTTTGTACTGAGGATCAAATTACAAAAGAATGTTTGATAGTAACGAATCTTATTTTGGAAATTTATAAAGATTTAGGTTTTCAGAATGTAATTTTAAAATACTCTGACAGACCAGATGTAAGAGTTGGAGATGATAATGTTTGGGATAAAGCCGAAGCGGCATTATTAGAGGCAGTTAAAGCATCAAAATTAGAATATAGTATTAATAAAGGAGAGGGTGCATTTTATGGACCTAAAATTGAATTTGTATTAAGAGATGCAATAGGTAGAGATTGGCAATGTGGGACTTTGCAAGTTGATTTTAATTTGCCTGGTAGATTAGGTGCATCCTATGTGGATAAAGATGGAGCCAAAAAAGTACCAGTGATGCTCCACAGAGCATTATTTGGTTCTCTTGAAAGATTTATAGGAATTTTGATTGAACATTACGCAGGAAAATTTCCGTTTTGGATTTCCCCATTACAAACAGTTGTAATACCAATTTCAGAGGATTTTGAAAATTATGCTGTTAAAGTTTCAAAAAAAATAAAAGAAGCAGGCATAAGTTCAGTAGTTGATTTAAAAAAACATAACTTGAATTATAAAATAAGAGATCATTCATTAGCTAAAACCCCTCTTTTATTAATTTGTGGTAAAAAAGAAGTTGACAGTAACTCTGTAACCATTAGAAGATTGGACTCTGATAAACAAGAAAATATGGAACTAAATACATTTCTAAAAAAATTCTCTGCTTTAAATAAAGCATCTTCAAACTAAGTGGCAGATTTCAAACAAAATTATTTTCAAAGAAGAACTAAGGATAGAGGTCCTAGGTCTAATAATAGAATTTCTTCTCCTGAGGTTCAAGTCATTACAAACGACGGAGAAAATTTAGGAACACTTAATACAAATGAGGCAATTTCAATGGCTAAAAATCAGGGCTTAGATTTAATAGAGATAGCTCCAAACGCTAACCCTCCAGTTTGTAAAATTATGGATATGGGAAAATTTAAATACGATGCTCAAAAAAAAGCAAATTTAGCTAAAAAAAAGCAAAAGATTATTGCTTTGAAAGAAATAAAAATGAGACCTGTAACCGAAACCCATGATTATGAATTTAAAGTTAAAAATGCAAAAAAATTTATAGCAAAGGGGGATAAAGTAAAATTTACAATACGATTTAAGGGTCGAGAACTTCAACATTCTCATCTTGGCAACCAACTGATGACTAAAATAAAAGAAGATATGAAAGATATTGGTAAGGTAGAATTACATCCCAAATTTGACGGTAAGCAGATGATTATGGTAATTCAGCCATTATAAGCTTTAATATAGGTTGTAAATTTTCTTCATTCTTTGTATAAACTCGCTCAATTATGCCAAAACTTAAAACTAAAAGCTCAGCAAAAAAAAGATTTAAGATATCAGCTAGGGGCAAAGTAATGATGGCTCAAGCTGGGAAGAGACATGGTATGATTAAAAGAACAAATTCTCAAATTAGAAAATTAAGAGGCACTACTACTATGTCCAAACAAGATAGTAAAATTGTTAAATCGTATATGCCCTATAGTTTAAGAGGATAAAATGGCAAGAGTAAAAAGAGGCGTTACAAGTAGAGCAAAACATAAAAAAGTCTTAAAAGCTGTGAAAGGCCAATGGGGCAGAAGAAAAAATACCATAAGAGTTGCGAGACAGGCAATGGAAAAGGCAATGCAATATGCCTACAGAGACCGAAGAAACAAGAAAAGAGAATTTAAATCATTATGGATACAAAGAATTAACGCTGGTGTAAGAGCTGAAGGTTTAACCTATTCAAAGTTTATTAATGGATTGAACAAATCTGGGATTAAAATTGATAGAAAAATTCTAGCAGAGATAGCTTATGATAGCCCAGAAGCCTTTAAAACCATTGTTCAAAAAGCACAATCTGCTTTAAATTAATCTTCACTATTGTTTTATTTCACTGAAGAAATAATCTGTAAAAATGTCAGATCTAAAAAAAATTAAAGACGAATTCCTTTCAAAACTTCAAAAGAAATTAGATCTCTCAGAAATCAACAAAATTAAATCGGATCTATTTGGTAAAAATGGATTAATATCTTCAGAATTTAAAAAGATTGGATCTATAGCTGAGCCTGAAAAAAAAAAGTTTGCCTCTGATTTAAATATCATAAAGGATGAACTACAAGAAGCAATAAATTTAAAATTAAACCAAATTGAAATTTCTGAGATTAATCAAAAGTTAGAAAAAGAAAAAGTTGATGTAACTTTACCTGAAAGAACTTTTATAAGAGGTAAAATTCATCCTGTCTCCCAAACTATTGATGAGATATCATCTATTTTTTCAGAAATAGGTTTTAGTGTTGAAGAAGGTCCTGATGTTGAAAATGAACACAATAATTTTACTGCGTTAAATACTCCTGATAATCACCCCGCAAGAGATATGCATGACACATTTTACCTAGATAAGAATAAAAAAAAATTATTAAGAACACACACTTCGCCAGTTCAAATTAGAACTATGTCAAAGAATAAACCACCCTTTAAAATTATTGCACCAGGTAGAACTTACAGGTCAGATAGTGATCAAACACATGCACCTATGTTCCACCAGGTTGAAGGTTTACATATAGATAAAAATATCAATATGGGACATTTAAAGGGGTGTTTAAATTATTTTATTAAAGAATTTTTTGAAATTGAAAAAATTAAAATGAGATTTAGGCCAAGTCATTTTCCTTTTACTGAACCTTCAGCAGAGGTTGATATTGGTTATGAAATTAAAGATGGAAAAATTATAATAGGTGAAGGTAATAAATGGTTAGAAATTTTAGGATGTGGTATGGTGCACCCAAACGTTCTTAAAAACGTAAAAGTAGATCCAAAAAATTATCAAGGTTATGCCTTTGGAATAGGTATTGATAGATTAGCAATGTTAAAGTATGGAATTAATGATCTAAGATCTTTTTTTGAATGTGATTATAGATGGTTAAATCACTTTGGTTTTGATCCGCTTGATGTTCCAACAAACTACAGAGGGTTGAGTAGATGAAAATTACATATGATTGGTTAAAAGAACATCTTCAAACAAAAAATTCAGAAAACCAACTTATAAATAAGCTAACAGATATAGGATTGGAGGTTGAGAGTGTGGAAGTCACATCCTCAGATTTAGAAAAATTTTTAGTTGCAAAAGTTATTAAGACCGAAAAACATCCAAATGCAGATAGACTTAAGGTTTGCGAAGTTGATTTTGGTAAAAAAGAAACTGTTAAAGTCGTATGCGGTGCTTCAAATGCAAAGGAAGGACTTTTGACAATCTATGCTCCTCCAGGTGCAATTATTCCAAAAAATAAAATGAAATTAGTTGTAAAAGAAATAAGAGGAGTAACTTCATTTGGTATGCTTTGCTCTGAGTCTGAGCTTAATTTATCAGATGAAAGTGATGGTATTTGTGAACTTAATAAAAACCAATTTAAAAGTAAAATTGGTCAAAGATACTTTACGAAAAAAAAATCCAATTTAATTGATTTATCAATTACTCCTAACAGGCCAGATTGTTTAGGTGTCAGAGGTATAGCTAGAGATCTAGCAACAGCAGGTTTTGGAAAACTTAAAGGAAATAAAATTGATAAAATTTTGTCTAAGGATAAGCAAAAAATAAAAATTAAAATTTTAAAAGAAAAAGATCAAGGATGTATAGCTTTTGGTAGTTGTTTACTAACAAACGTAACAAATGTAGAAAGTCCAAGATGGTTAAAAGATAAACTTATTTCTATAGGTCAAAAACCCATTTCTGCAATCGTAGATATTACAAATTATGTAATGATAGATTTAAACAGACCACTCCACGCTTACGATGCTGATAAAATTCAAAAAGGAATAGTTGTTAGAAGCTCAAAAAAAGGTGAAACATTTGTAGCCCTAGATAAAAAAGAGCATAGACTTGAGGAAGGCATGTGTGTAATTTCAGACAATGAAGGAATACTTGGTCTCGGAGGCATTATTGGTGGAACTCGATCAGGAACAGAACTTAATACAAAAAATGTATTAATTGAGTCAGCTTATTTTAATCCCAGATCTATAAGAAAAACTTCAAAGCAATTAAATATTGATACGGATGCAAAATTTAGATTTGAAAGAGGAATAGACCCACTATCCATAGAAGAAGGTTTAGTTAAAGCAGCAAATTTAATTAAAAAGATTTGTGGAGGCAGGATTAGTAAAATAGATATACAAAAAATTAACAAATTTGAGGAAAAATACATTAATTTTGAAATAGAATTGTTTGAAAAAATTTCAGGTTTAAAAATTTCAAATAAAAAGATTTCAAAAATTTTGAGTAATTTAGGATTTAAAGTAAAAGAAAATAAAAATTTTTTTAAATTAAAAGTTCCATCATGGAGACCTGATATAGTGCAAGCTATAGATATTGTTGAAGAGATAGTTAGGATCTATGGATATGATAAAATAAATAAAATAGATCCAATTAAAGTTAGATCTAAGCCCACATTAAATAAAGCACAAAAAATATTTCATTTTTTGCAAAGATCTATTGCTACAAAGGGTTATCAAGAATCTATTACTTGGTCATTCACAGATTCTAAGATTAATGATTTATTCAAATCAAGTTTAAAAAATATTGAAATTGTAAATCCAATAAGCTCAGACCTTAATGTTTTAAGAAATTCAATTTTCTCAAATTTAATAATGTATCTTAATAAAAATTTGGACAGAGGAGCGAAAGATCTTGCTTTATTTGAAATTGGTCCAATATTTCATGGCCCCAATCCAGGAGAACAAGCAACAGTGCTGGGAGGTCTTCGATCAGGAAAAATCTCAAGGTTATCTTGGATAGAAAAAGAGAGAGAAGTTGATATTTTTGATGTTAAAAAAGATGTCATTCAAACTCTAGTAGAGGCAGGTTATGGTAAATCTGAATTTGTAGTTGATAATCAAACACCCAATTATTATCATCCAGGTAAGTCTGGTAGAATCTTTTTAAATAAAAATACAGATAAAGTAGCTGCATATTTTGGAGAAATTCATCCAAATATTTTAAAAAAAATGGATATAAAAACTGAAGCTCTAGTAGGATTTGAAATATTTTTAGATAATTTAAAAGAACCAAAAAAATCATTAAAAGATCAAAAAACAAAATATCAATTTTCTGATTATCAAAAATCACAAAGAGATTTTGCCTTCATAATTGATAAAGATTTTAAATCACAGGAATTAATTGATGTAATTTCTAAGGTTGATAAAGATTTAATTAAAAGCGTAAATATTTTTGATATTTATGAAGGTGAAAATATTCCAAATGATAAAAAGTCTATCGCATTGAATGTAACAATACAATCTATGGATAAAACTTTAAAAGATGAGGATTTAGAAAAGGTTAATAAACTTATTGTCGATACAGTAGAAAAAAAAACTGGCGCCATAATAAGATCTTAAATAATAATGAACACTATTGATAAAATAAGAAATTTTGCAATTATTGCCCACATAGATCATGGTAAATCAACTATTGCTGACAGAATTATTCATAAATGTGGAGGTTTGTCAGAAAGAGAAATGAAAGCTCAAGTTTTAGACTCAATGGATATTGAAAGAGAAAGAGGAATAACCATTAAAGCTCAAACTGTTAAATTAAATTATAAAGCAAAGAATGGAAAAGAATACATTTTAAATATTATCGATACACCTGGTCATGTAGATTTTAGTTATGAAGTAAGTAGGTCTCTTTACGCTTGTGAGGGATCTATATTAATAGTAGATAGCACCCAAGGAGTTGAAGCTCAAACATTAGCTAATGTTTATCAGGCTTTAGATATTAATCATGAAATTATTCCTGTACTAAATAAGATCGATCTACCAGCTTCAGATTTGAATAAAACAAATAAACAAATTGAGGATGTAATTGGTATTGATACAGAAAACGCAGTTCCGTGCTCTGGTAAAACAGGAGAAGGTATAGAGGAAATTTTAGAACAAATTGTAAATCAGCTTCCAGCTCCAAAGGGTAAAACAGATGAAAATTTAAAATGTTTGTTAGTTGATAGTTGGTATGACACTTATTTAGGAGTGGTAATATTAGTAAGAGTTATTAATGGCAAAATTACTAAAAATATGAAAATTAAAATGCTTTCAACTAAGCAAGAGTATGTTGTTGAGAAAGTAGGTGTATTTACTCCCAAAGCAAAAGATATTAATGAATTAAATACAGGTGAAATTGGATTTATTATAACTGGTATCAAAGTTTTGTCCGAAACAAAAGTAGGAGATACAATTTGTGATGCATCAAAACCAATAGTTGATGCTTTACCAGGTTTTAAACCAAGTAAACCAGTAGTTTTTTGTGGTTTATTTCCAGTTGATAGTTCAGAATATCAAAAATTAAAGGATGGATTAGCAAAATTACAGTTAAACGATGCAAGTTTTTCATTTGAAGCTGAGTCGTCTTCAGCCTTGGGATTAGGCTTTAGATGTGGATTCTTAGGACTACTTCATCTTGAAATAATTACTGAAAGATTAGAAAGAGAATTTGATGTTAATTTATTAACAACTACCCCAGGTGTTGTATACAAGGTTCATTTAAACAGCGATAAAATTATAGATTTACAAAATCCTTCAAATCTACCAGATCCTACTCTGATAAAGTTTATTGAAGAACCATGGATAAAAGCAACAGTTATAACGCCCGATGAATACTTAGGGGCGATAATTAAATTGTGTCAGGATAAAAGAGGTATTCAGACTAATTTGAGCTATTCTGGAAATAGAGCTGTTTTAAGTTACGAACTTCCACTCAATGAAGTAGTTTTTGATTTCAATGATCGTATTAAATCTATGACAAGTGGTTATGCTAGTTTCGATTATGAAATTATTGAACACAGAGAAGGAGACCTAGTTAAATTGGGAATTCTAGTAAACGGGGAGCCAGTGGATGCATTGGCTATCATGATACACAAGGATTTTGCTCAACGAACAGGAAGAGATGTTTGTGAAAAATTAAAAGATTTAATACCCAGGCATAACTTTATGATACCTGTTCAAGCAGCTATAGGTGGAAAAATAATTGCTAGAGAGACTATAAAAGGATTCAAGAAAGATGTACTTACAAAGATTCACGGAGGCGGAGCCACAGATAGGAAAAGAAAACTATTAGAAAAACAAAAAAAAGGTAAGGCAAGATCAAAACAATTTGGTAGAGTAGAAATACCACAAGAGGCTTTTATAGGAGTGTTAAAGATTAATAAAGAGAAATAAATGAAAGTTTACGACTGCTTTTCTTATTTAGATGAAGATCTATTATTAGATTTAAGACTAAATATTATGGATCAGTATGTTGATTATTTTGTTATAGTTGAAAGTAACAGAACTTGGCAAAACAACCATAAAGATCATAAATTTAATTTATCTAGATTTGAAAAATTTAAAGATAAAATTATTTATATAAAAGTCACTGAGATGCCAGATGGTGACAATCCTTATGTTAGAGAAAATTATCAAAGAAATTGTATATCTAAAGGACTTATTAATTCAAGTGACGATGATCTAATAATTATATCTGATTTGGATGAGATTCCAAATCCCAACCAAATTAAAAATTTTAATAAAAATATGAGATATGCAGTTTTTAAACAAATGCATTTCTATTATAAAATTAATCTACAAAGTCAATTAAACCCTTATTGGTTTGGAAGTAGAATTTGTGTAAAAAAATATTTGAAGTCTCCGCAATGGTTAAGAAGCTTAAAATTTAAAAAAAGACCATTTTGGAGATTGGATAAATTTAGACTTAATAACATTATTCAAGATGGAGGGTGGCATTTTTGTAAT
>CACHOW010000010.1 GCA_902581695.1 uncultured Pelagibacteraceae bacterium
ATTTAAGAAAAAAAGATCAACAGTTACGTCAAAAAGATGATGACTTAAGACTTAAAGAAAAAGACTTAAGAATTAAAGAAAAAGACCTCACAAATAAATCAGAAGAATTTAAAGATAAAGAGGACAAATCAAAATTAAAAGAAATTGAATTAAACAAAAAAGAAGAAAGACAAAATAAAATCTTAAAAGAATTAGAAAAAAAAGAGTCATTTTTAGAGCAAAATCAAGAAGTACAAAATAAAAGAGAACTAGATCTCAAAATCAGAGAGGATGAACAGAAGAAAAAGGATTTAAAAGAAACAAGAAAAAAACAAAAAGAACAAAAATTAAAGGAAGAAGAAGAAGCAATCCAAAAAGATTTAGAAGCTCAAAGAATTAAGGAATGGGAAGATAAATTCGACGAAGAGCAAAAGATTAAATTAAAACAAGAATTGATTAGAGAAGAAAAAATTGAACAAAGAGAAAGATTAAGAAGAGCAATTAAAGAGCAAGAGGACAAAACACTTCAAGATGAACTGTTCACAAGATTAGATGCTTTTGAAGTAAATGAAACTAAAAAAAATTGATCATTTAATATCTTGAAGACTTTATAAGTTGAATTATTTCTAAAAATAAAATATTTTTTTAAAGATAAGTTTAAATTGGATGAATAATGATAATACAAAAAAATTATGGAAATTTATTCAAGAATCTGGTGATTATTTACTAGGGCAATTGCCAGATCATCCCAATCACCCTAAAGGAAGAAATCCTTATGCTCATGTAGCTTTATGTGTTAAAGAAAAATTTAACGCAAGCTATAAAGATATTCCAGATCAAAAATTTATTGAGGTGGTAAGATATATAGAATTTTTGAAAAAAAATCCGAACTAAAATTATTGTTTAGGAAAATAATCTTTTAAATCGCCTTCCCTAAAAACATCAGCAGTACAACAGTGCAAACCTCCACCAAAAGCGTAAGCATCTCTCAACTCTACTGGAATTACTTCCATTCCAAGTTTATCAAGTTGTTCTGCTTGATATTTTTCACTTTTTTCAACACAAACTGTTTTTGGATCTAAAACCAATACATTCATTGATAACCAAACTGATGAATAACATAATGGTGGTGGTTCATTATGAGCTGGTTGTGCAGCATCAATTATTTCCCAATCATTATTTTCAAAAATTTTTCTTTGCTCTTTTGGTAATCTTCTTTGAGGATTGTTGATTATTAGCCCCTCTTTGATTGGAGTGAATGTAGCATCTATATGAATTGGATATGGATCTCCTGGAAAATTTACTGCATGTACTCTATGATCTTTGTAATGTCTTTTAAGCCAATCTATGCCTTTCAGGTTAGTGGTAAATCCATGTTGAACAATTAAATCTTTACCAAATCTCAAAACATCTGCAGCATCAAATAATGGCTCTTCTTCTGTAGTGACAAAAAATTTATCCTCTGTCCATTGCAATCTTTTTTGTATACCAATTTTATCTGATAAATAATCTTTTCGATAATCAGCATCTGTCAATCTAGGCTTTGGAGCTGATTCATGTCTCATGTTTGGATCAGAGTTATAATATTGTTTTAAAAGATGGCGATAACAAAGATACTCAAACCATCTGCATCTGTAACTCATTGTTGCCTCTAAAATTTCATTTCCTACAGTAAGCAAAACATCTCTAGGTGGCATGCAGCCAAACATTGTTTCAACTTCCCAATCTGGAGTTGATGTTTTTTGATTAAAATTTAAAGGTGATGGTCTATCTACTTTAATTCCTCTTTTCTTTAAAATATTTGAGAAGTCATCTAATAATTGATTTGCTTTATCAATTGTATCTTTTGTTCGAGGGCCAAATTTTCCCCTCATATCCGAATCTTCGGGTACTTTAGCATCTAGTGCTGGCTCTGGAGCAGGAATACATACACCATCTGCTCTGCCAACTATTACATGTTTAAGGGGGTCCCATTCATTCCAACTATTAACAACAATTTTTTCTTTAATCATTAATATTTTTATTTAATTTAATGCTATAAATCTTCTATTAGTTCTCATAACCAAACTGTAATAAGTTATGGATATAAATAGAAAAAATCCACCAATTATAGTATTGGTAGATGGGATTTCATTAATGCCAAAAATTGGCAACCAGACCCAAAAAATTCCTCCGATAACCTCAGTTAAAGATAACAAAGTAAGTTCGGCTGCTGGTATAGCTTTTGAGCCTATTGAATATAAAATTAACCCAAAACAGACTATTACACCGTGAATTGAAAATAAGGTCCCATTATAACTTGAAGAAAAAAATACTTGATCCTTGCTTATAATAAACATGGCAGCAATAACAAAACAGAAGAGGCCTGAAAGAGCCACTGTTGTAAATTTAGGAGTTTCCTTTCTCCATCTTAAAGTTACTGAAAAAATTGAAAAACCTATAGAGGACGTCATTCCAAATACAAAACCTAATAAAGATGCTTTACTAGTGTTACCAAAAGCGATAATTACTATTCCTACTGTAGCTAATATTATAGCAATCCATACATTTAAACTTATCCTCTCTCTCAAAAAAAGAAATCCTAGTAAAGCTGTAAAAAAAGGCATCGCAGCTAAACATAGTAAAGTAATTGCAGCAGAAGTATTAGTAATTGAGTATATAAAACTTATCATTGCAATACCAAGTCCTATTCCACCTATAAAGCCTGAAACACCTATTTTTAAATAATTTTTATAAAATACAATCCCCTCCTCAAAAAATAGATAAAGGTTTAAAACTATGAAAATTGTAAGCCCTCTTCCAAAAATATACTGCCAGGGCACTAATTCTGGTTGATCCATATATCTAACAACTAAAGGACCAAATGACCAAAGAATTCCAGCAAATAAAACAACTGGAATAGCAAGTTTATCGTTTTTTATTTCAATCATAGACAATATTTAATTCTAATTAGTTCCAACTACAACAAAATTAAATTAATTGTACAAAAATAATTTTAGGCAATTTATACAACTTATTATAAAAACTTGATTAAATTTGATATAATTAAATATTTAGAATTAAAATGGATTTAGAAATAATACAAATTGCTTCGGATACTAAAAATCAAAAATCCTTAAAAAATCATACACATAATTCAAGATTAAAAAATCCCTTGTGTGGTGATGAAATGGAAATAAAACTAATAATTGAAAAAGACAAAATTACTGACTTTGGTTACGATGGGAAATCTTGTATTTACTGTCAAGCTTCAGCAAGTTTATTGTCTAAAATTTCAATTAATAAAAAAAAAAGTCAAATAGATGAATTATGTAATGATGCAAACTCGTATTTTGAAGGTAACTTTCAAATCATAAAGAGAAAATGGAAGTTTTTTAACAAATTATTTAAAGAAAAAAATTTATCACGTAAAGAATGTATTTTATTACCTTTTAAAACCTTGAAAAAAATTGTATCAAATTAATCTTATGGGAAATATTAAACAATCTTTTTTAGCCGGTGTTTTTTCAATAATTACAATAGGTGCATTGGCTCTCTTAACTTATAAAACAGAATTTGGTCTTTTTTTAATTGCTTCTTTTGGATCATCAATGGTTTTGTTGTATGGATATCCTGAAAGTCCATTCGCACAGCCTAAGAATGTTTTTTTCGGTCATCTTCTTACTGCTGTTGTTGGAATGATATTTTTATACTTAGCGCCTCTGCCGTTATATTTAATATTACCATTAGCAGTAGGATTTGGTGTAGGCTTAATGATATTTTTAAATGTGACTCATCCACCTGCAGGTGGAAATCCTATTATAGTAATTATGGGAAGTGTTTCTCCAGATTACATATTAAATCCAGTTATTTCTGGATCAATAATCATTTTGGGTTTTGGTATAATAATCAATCGGTTTATTCTCAAAAAGTCTTATCCTAAATCAAAATAATTTGTTTGCTAGCTCCTTTAAAATAATGTTAGATGGCTCAAATAAATTAATATTTTAAAGTAACCACGGAGAGAGAATGAAAATATTGTGCGTATTATACGATGATCCTAAAGGAGGAATGCCCAAATCATATCCTATTAAGGATCTTCCAAAATTGGAAAAATATCCTGATGGTATGACATTACCTTCACCAAAAGGTAGAGATTTTAACCCTGGAGAATTATTAGGATGTGTGTCAGGAGAATTGGGGTTAAGAAAATTCTTAGAGAGTAACGGACATGAATTAGTAGTAACTAACAGTAAAGATGGAGATGGATGTGAGGCTGATAAGCATATTGTAGATGCTGATATAGTGATTTCTCAACCCTTTTTCCCGTATTATTTAACAAAAGAAAGAATAGCTAAAGCTAAAAATTTAAAAATGGCTGTTACTGCAGGAATTGGCTCTGACCATGTTGATTTACAAGCTGCGATGGATAATAAAATTGACGTTGTTGAAGTAACATTCTGTAACTCAAGATCTGTTGCTGAACACATAGTAATGATGATTGTTTCAATGGTTAGAGATTATCACAATCAACATAGAATTGTAAATGAAGGTGGCTGGAATATTGCTGATGCTGTACAAAGATCATATGATGTTGAGGGGATGCATATTGGAACAGTAGCAGCAGGACGTATTGGACTAGATGCGTTAAGAAAAATGAAACCATTTGATACTCATCTACATTATTTTGATAGACATAGATTACCTGAAAGTGTTGAAAAAGAACTTAATCTAACATTTCATGAGTCAGTTGAGTCAATGGTAAAAGTTTGTGATGTTGTGACTATAAATTGTCCTCTTCATCCAGAAACTGAAAATCTATTTGATGATGCAATGATAAGTAAAATGAAAAAAGGTGCTTACATTGTAAATACAGCTAGAGGAAAAATTTGTAATCGTGAAGCAATTGCAAAAGCATTAAAAAGTGGTCAACTAAGTGGTTATGCTGGTGATGTATGGTTTCCACAACCGGCGCCTAACGATCATGTTTGGAGAACTATGCCTAATCACGGAATGACTCCTCATACTTCAGGAACATCACTATCAGCTCAAACTAGATATGCTGATGGTGTAAGAGAAATTTTAGAATGTTTCTTTGAGGGCAAAGAGATTAGAGATCAATATCTTATTGTCAAAGATGGTCAATTAGCTGGAATGGGTGCTCACTCTTATAGTAAAGGATCTGCTACTGGTGGATCTGAAGAAGCAGCTAAATATAAGAAAAAATAACTGATTATATTATTAAAGGTATGCTACTTAAAAAGTAGCTACCTTTAATGTTCTAGACTCATTTTGTAATTTTTGTATATGTTGTTTAATGAGGTTTTTAATCATTATAATTTTTGCTATTTTAATAAACAATCCTGCAAAGGCTTTGGTAAAAGATAAAGCATATTTCGCTGGAGGGTGCTTTTGGTGTGTAGAAGAATCATTTGAAAAACTTAATGGAGTTGTAGAGGTAATCTCGGGATATTCTGGTGGTACTACAGAGTATCCAACATACAAAGAGGTAACTTACGGAAATACTGGTCATTTTGAGGTTGTAGAGATCATTTATAATAAAGAGATAATATCCTATGAAGGGCTACTCAAAAACTATTGGATAAATATAGATCCATTCGATGCGTATGGTCAATTTTGTGACAAAGGTTATAGTTATAGATCTGTTGCATTTTATCAAAATGATAAAGAAAAAAAACTAATTGAAAGAGACATAAAAAATTTAGAAAAAAAATTTAATAAAAAAGTAGTTACATACATTAGAGAGTTCAATAAATTCTATAAAGCTGAAAATCGTCATCAAAATTTTTATAAAGTATATTTTCAAAATTATTTGAGATATAAAAAGGCTTGTAAGAGAGAAGAAACTTTGAAAGAAATCTGGAATAAATGATATTTTATGAATAATAATATCAATTGGAATTTTGATAATTCTTATTCAAAATTACCTGAGTCCTTCAAAGAAAATATTAAACCAATAAAAGTAAAGAATCCTGAATTAATCATACTCAATAAAAAATTAGCTTTAGACCTTGATTTAGATTTTTCTCACATAAATAAGGTCCAATTATCAGCTTTATTTGCGGGAAATGAATTGCCTGAAGATAGTAATTCAATTGCTCAAGCTTATGCAGGTCACCAATTTGGTCATTTTACAATGCTGGGAGACGGTAGAGCAGTATTGATTGGAGAACATTTATCTAAAAATAAAGAAAGATATGATATTCAATTTAAAGGGTCAGGAAAAACTACCTTTTCAAGAAATGGTGATGGAAGAGCTGCATTAGGACCAATGTTAAGAGAATACTTGATAAGTGAGTCAATGCATTATTTGAATATTCCAACAACAAGAAGTTTGGCTGTTGTAAAAACAGGTGAAGATGTAATTAGAGAAGTACCTTTAAGTGGAGCAATACTTACTAGGGTAGCTTCAAGTCATTTAAGAGTAGGAACATTTCAATATATTGCTGCTAGAAACAAAAAAGATGAATTAGAAATATTATTAGATTATGTAATCAACAGACATTTTCCGAAAATTTTAAGCTCTAAAAATAAAGCTTTAGAACTTTTAAAAAATGTTCTAGAAAAACAAGTCGATCTAGTCATTAATTGGATGAGAGTTGGTTTTATTCATGGAGTAATGAATACAGATAATATGAGTATTTCTGGTGAAACAATCGATTATGGTCCATGTGCTTTCATGGATAATTATGATCCTAAGACAGTATTCAGCTCAATAGATAAAATGGGAAGATATGCGTATTGTAACCAACCTCTGATAACAAAATGGAATTTAGCAAGATTTGCTGAAAGCTTGATACCTTTAATTGATGAAAATCAAGATAAAGCCATAAAAGCTGCTACTGAAATAATCAATTCTTTTGAAAATAAATATGAGGAAAAATGGCTTAATATGATGAGAGATAAATTGGGCTTATCTGGAAAAGATGAAAAAGATAAATTTTTAATCATAGATTTATTGACTTGGATGCATAGCAAAAAAATGGATTATACAAATACTTTTTGTTATTTAATGAAAGAGGAAATTCAAAAAAATAAAAATTATGAAGATAACCATTTTAAAAATTGGAAATTAAGATGGAATGAAAGATTAAAAACTAATAACAACTCCTCTGAAAAATATTTAAAATTAATGAAAAGTGTAAATCCATTAGTTATTCCTAGAAATCATAAAGTTGAAGAAGCGCTTAATGCTGCTAATCAAAATGACTTAAAACCATTTCTTAAATTATTAGAAATTTTAGATGATCCCTACAACAAAAATAAAGATATAATTGAATACCAAATTCCTTCCACTGCAAAAGAAAAATATCAAACTTTTTGTGGAACTTAATCTAAAGAACATAAGGTTCTGGTCTTGCTTTTTTGCCTAAAACCCTTTCAACTGCCATATTTGATATATCAATCGATTGGTAAGCTCCGGTAGTTATTAATTCAGTTAAAGCCCTACCTATCCCTGGTGCTTGCATTAAGCCTCTTCCTGTAAAACCAGTTGCTAAATAAACATTATCAAATTTAGGATGTTTTCCTACTACAGCATTATTATCTAATCGATTACAATCATAATAACCAGCCCAACCACCAGTTAGTTTTAATTCTTCAAAAGCAGGGATTCTTTGAGCAAGTGCAGGCCATACCAATTCTTCAAAATCATCCCATGCTGGCTCTAAATCTTTTGCTTCAAAAACAGATTTTGGTGATCCAGCTAAATACTCTTTTCCTTCAGGTCTCCAATAAACTCCTGTGGTTAGATCTCCAGTTAAAGGCATTTCAGGAATATGTTTCGGACACTTCACTCTGAAAACAGTATGCTTTTGAGGTTCAACTGGAATATCTTCTAAAAGTTCTTTGGTCCAACATCCTGCAGCAGATATGATTGTCTTTGCTTTTATCTCTGAAAGTTTTTTAACGTCCCCTTTTATAAATTCTGCACCCAATTCCATAGCTTTACTTTTTAAGGCACCATGGAACATAAACGGATCTATCCAGCCTTCACTCTGATTATCAGTGAATGTTGCAGTTTCTATACCATCGCTATTGATATAAGGAAAAAATTTAGGCAATTCAGATCCTTTAATATTTTTTGTTCCAGCTTCACAAGCCTTATGATTCTCAAGAGCTTTATATTGCTCTTCAGCATGTTCAGGTCCAAACATTAACAAATATCCATTAGTGACCATGCTTGCTGTTGGTTTTGGATTTTTTTCTGTTTTAAGTAAATCAGGAATTTGAAAGATAAATTCTCTTGCAAATTTTCCAAGTAAAATATTTTCAGTTTGAAAAAACTGTCTTCTAAAACCACCTAGGGAGAGTGGAAAAGAAGCAGTTTTATAAGTTGGATCTCTTTCAATAACTTTTACTTTTCTGCCTTCTTTAGATAAAAAGTAAGCAGTCGCAGTACCAATTATTCCACCACCAATTATAACAACATCATCCATTTAATTTAAAACAAGTAAATTTATATTGAGGAATAAGGCATAGCAGCACCAAAGTAAATAAGGAATCATTAGATAATAACTTGTAGAATTGACACGTTTAAATCTTATAATCAGAATAATAATTAGAAAGATTAGAATCATTAATACTACTAATGCCAATAAAATTTGATGTAATCCAAAAAAAACAATACTCCAAGTTGTATTGAAAACTATATGAATGAAATAAACATATATAGTTTTCATATCCCTATTTTTGGTGTGCCAAAAAAACCAAATAGCTAATGTCATCATCAAATACAAAGTCGTCCAAACAGGTGCAAAAACCCAGTCTGGAGGAGTGTAGTTTGACTTGATTAATTGTGAATACCAAGGTTCCTTTAAGCTAATTGTCACTAATCCACCAATAAACGATGCAGAATAGGTAATAACTAAAAACAAAACGAATGAAAAAAATTTATTTTTGAGCATATAAGTACTATACATCAGTATAACATGAATAAAAAAACAATTTGGATTACAGGTGGAAGTACAGGCATAGGTAAGGCTTTAGCGATCAAGTTTGCAAAAGAAGGATGGAATGTAGCGATTTCGGCAAGAAGAGAAAATCTTCTGAGAGAAATTTCAGATAATCATGAAAATATAAATTCGTTCCCATTAGATGTTACTAATAAAGAAAAATGTAAAGAAGTTTTCAATAATATAAAGAATCAATTTGAAAATATTGATATTTGTTTTTTTTCTACAGGAACATGGAATCCAAAAAAAGAAAAAGATATAGATGTTGAACAAATAGAAGATGTATTTAAAGTAAATTTTTTTGGGACTCTTAATAGTATAAAAAGTGTAGAGGAATACTTTAAAGAAAGAAAAAATGGGACAATTACTATTGTTTCATCTATTGCAGGCTATAGGGGTTTACCAAATTCAACTGGCTATGGGCCTTCAAAATCAGCATTAAATAACTTAGCAGAAAGTTTATACTTTGATTTTAAAAGATCAAATGTAAGGATTTGTTTAGTAAGTCCAGGATTTATAAAAACACCCATGACGGATAAAAATGATTTTAAAATGCCCTTTTTAAAAACTACAGAGTATGCCGCTGAAAAAATTTATGATGGTTTAATAAACAAGAAAGATTTTGAAATTCATTTTCCAAAATCTCTTACTTTAATACTTAAAATACTTAGCTTTTTACCAAGTAAAATTTATTTTGGCTTGATAGGAAAGATGACAAAATATCAAAAAAATAATTAATCCTTCACAAATACTACTGTCAATTCAGCAACTTTAAAACCAAATTTAGTCATCACTGCTCTATTAATAGCTACTCGTTCATCTTGTTTAAAAATCCAGTCATCAAATGTGATTTTCATTTCTTTACCTTTAACAGGTACCAATAATATATATTCAAATTTAAATGCAGGTCCATAAGAATAACCTGTTGCTTTTCCCACAACATCCCCTGCAGTACCTTCGTAATTATTGTCATCAATTTTTGTAATCTGCCATTGCCTAGTTTGAACTTCGCCATCATCCCAATTAAATTTTTCATCAAGAATTAATTGCTTACCATCCCATTTTCCATTTAGATCAGCTGAAAACTGTCTTGTAACTTTCCCTGATCGGTTTTGAAGTACTCCCCAAGCTTTTACATTGCCTGATAAATAATTTTCTATAATTAATCTTGGTTCTTTGTTTTTAAAATCTTCTGGTTTCATAGAACTATTCTTTGAACAACTTGTAATTAAGAATAGTGAAATTATCAATAAAATTGATTTAATAGTTTTGTTTTGCACAATTCTCCTTAACATTATTTGTTTTGAATTGAAAATTGTATTAGATCTATATTTTTTGATTTAAAACCTGCTTCACAGTAACACAAGTAAAATTCCCACATTCTTTTAAAAGTTAAATCAAAACCTTGGTTTTTAATTAAATTCCATTTTTTATTAAATTCTTTTCTCCACAAAGCCAAAGTATTAGAGTAATGGTCTGCATAAGACTCATATGACTTTATAGTTAATCCGTTATCAGAAACATATCTATTAATACTATTTTTATTAGGCAGAAATCCACCAGGGAAGATATATTTTTGAATAAAATCTTCTTTATTTTTATATCTATCAAATAATGTATCATCAATAGTAATAGCTTGAATAGCAGCTTTGCCATTATTTGATAAATTATTTTTTATTGTTTTAAAATAACCTTCTAAATAGTTTTGTCCCACTGCTTCGATCATTTCAATTGATGCAATTGAATTATACTTATTATTTAAGTCTCTATAATCTTTTATTTCAATATTAACTTTCTCATTTAATCCACATTTATGGATTCTCTCTTTAGCATATTCAAATTGTTTTCTTGAAATAGTAATACAATCCAATTTTACATCATATTTTTTTCCAAGATACTCAGCAAACCCTCCCCAACCACAACCAATCTCTAAAACTCGATCACCATTAGATGGCTGGATTAAATCAATTAGTTTTTGATATTTATTATTTTGAGCGTCTGATAAATTTTCAGTTGTTTGATCAAAGATAGCACTAGAATAAGTCAATGTCTTATCAAGCCAAAGTGAAAAAAAATCATTACCTAGATCATAGTGTTTAGCTATATTTTCTTTACTTCTGTTTTTTGTATTTTTAATTAAAATATTTTTAAAAAAGTTAATAAATGGTAAATCTAGTAAACCTGAAAATTTATGAATTTGTTTTATATTTCTTGCTGTTATTTCTATTAGGTCTGATAAATTTTTAGTTTCAAATTCATTTCTCATATAAGACTCTGCAAACCCTACACTTCCTCCTTTAATTAGATTAAAAGAAAAGTTTGCCTTTTTTATCTCAAGATTTGCTTTTAATGAATCTCTTGGATTGCCAAATTTAAGTAATTGACCATTATGGTTAGTAATCTCTAAATATCCAAATTTAATATTTTTAAGAGTATTAAATACAATTTTATCTGAAATTTTAAATAAATTCATTAACTTTCAAAAGTAATATTATTCTTAATTTTAAATTTTTTCATAACAAACTTAATTCCTTTTGCCCATAATTTGAACGCTTCAAAATGTATCGCTAAAATTATTTTAAAAGTCATTAATGGGTGTTTTAAATACGAATTCATCAGATTCTTACTTGTCAAATCAGACCTAATACCATCTTGAGATGCGAAAAGAATCTTACCATCTTTATCGTGTTGATCAATTATGACTGACAATTTTTCTGCTGGATTTAATACTTTAAAAAAATAATTACAATTCATCTCAATGAATGGCGATACATGAAATTTTTTTGAGCAATTATTTTGAATTAGTTTGTTTTCATTTTCTACCCTAAATATATATGTATGCTGTTCTCCAAATGTATTTTTTACTTCATATAAAATAGAAATAAGTCTTTCATCTTTATCATAAATAAAAAAAATACTCAGTGGATTAAAGACATAACCAAATATTCTTGGATAACACAAAAGCTTAATTGCTATATTTTCTGTAATAATATTGTTGGCTTTTAAATTTTGCTTCACCCAATCAGCTAAAGATGAACCATCACGTGCTCCATGATCTTTCTCATAAAAACTAATTAAATTAAATTTATTTAAAGAAAAAAAATTTATTTTTTTATCAAGTTCTTCAAGTTCTGATAAATTTATCAATAGAGAAAATACTTTATATTTAAAATAATGCTCTTTGGGTTTAAATCTTTTATGGATTACAGTTCCATTGTATATATAAGAATTAATCATTAAGGTTTTTCAGCATTTCAATAGATGATTTTATTCCATCTTCATGAAATCCATAACCAAAATAACTTCCACAAAAAAGTAAATCTTTTTGATTTTGTAATTTAATAAGCTCTGATTGAGCATCTAACGCTTTTTGATCGTAATAAGGATGAGTAAATGTGACTTTTTTTAATACTTTTTTTTTGTCGATATCAAAATAAGGATTTAAAGTTAAAAAAATATTTTCATCACACTTTAAGTTTTGAAGTAAATTTAGCCAGTATGTAATTGAATTTTTTTTAGGATCTTTGTTATCAATTGAAGAGTTCCATGAACACCAGGCGTTTTTATTTTTTGGCATGGCTCGCTGATCTGTATGAATGTAGACTACATTTTCTTTATAACTAAAGTTTGATAGAATATTTTTCTCATCCTCAGTAGGATTTTCAATCAATTTTAAAGCTTCGTCAGCATGCGTTGCTAATATTACTTTATCATAATCAAAAAATTCATTTTCCCCACCATAATACAAATCTAGACCATTAGATTTTCTTTTAATTTTTGTAATTTTATAATTTTTAAAATGTTCTCCACTTATTTTAGAAATAATTTTATTAACATAAGATCTACTTCTATTTTTAACTGTATACCATTGAGGTCTATTTTTTAACTTAAACAGTCCATGATTTTGAAAAAATTTCAAAAAAAAATCGATTGGCATTTTGCTTGCTTCATACGGAGGCATCGACCAAATTGCAGAGACCATTGGTATAATATGATAATTAATAAATGTTTGAGACAATTTGTTAATTTTCAAATATTCACCTAAAGTTTTTTTTTTATCTAAAATAGATATTTCATCACTTTTTTTGTAAAATCTAATTATATCATATAACATCCTTAAAAATTCAATATTAAATAGATTTAACTTATTTGAAAAAATACCACCCAGCCCTTTACCACTATACTCAAAATTTGTATTATCTACTGAAACTGAAAAAGACATATCGCTTTTTTCAATTTGAACATCATTTTCTTTAAAAAAATTAATTAAGTTTGGGTATGTTTTGTAATTAAAAACGATAAAACCTATATCAACTGATATTTTTTTTGATTCAGAAGTGAGATCAAGTGTATATGAGTGTCCACCAAAATATTCCTCTTTTTCAAAAATATCTACATAATGTTTTTTAGATAAATAATAAGCTGCACTTAATCCTGAAATACCTGACCCAACAACTGCAATCTTCATTTATGATTATGCTGCATCTTCTTTAAATTCATCCATACTCGGACAAGTACAAAAAATATTCTTATCTCCGTAAACATTATCCACTCTTGCTACTGGTGGCCAAAATTTATTAGCTTTTAAAAATTTAGCTGGATACGCTGCTTCTTGTCTTGTGTATTTGTGTTCCCAATTATCTGAAGCAAGCTCAGAGTCTGTATGAGGTGCATTTTTAATTGGATTATCAATTTTATCAAATTTACCTGATTTAATCTTATCTATCTCTTGCTTAATTTTAATCAAAGTGTCACAAAATCTATCTAATTCTGATAAGCCTTCACTCTCTGTTGGCTCGATCATCATAGTGCCAGCTACAGGCCATGACATTGTTGGTGCGTGAAATCCAAAATCAATTAATCTTTTTGCTATATCTTCCTCAGTTACACCTGTTTCTGATTTTATATTTCTAATATCAATTATACATTCATGAGCAACATTTCCTTGTGATCCTTTATATAAAATTGGAAAATGATCTTTTAGTCTATGTGCAATATAATTTGCGTTAAGTATTGCAACTTGAGAAGCAAGCTTTAATCCTTCTGATCCCATCATTTTAATATACATCCAAGAGATTGATAAAATACTTGAGCTACCCCAAGGTGCCGCTGAAACTGCTCCAATTCCAGTCGTTGGTCCACAATCTTCAATAACTGGATGATTAGGAAGATAAACTTGTAAATGTCTTTTACATGCAATAGGTCCCATTCCAGGCCCACCTCCACCATGTGGAATACAGAATGTTTTGTGTAAGTTTATATGACAAACATCTGGACCAAAATTTCCAGGCTTAGCAATTCCTACTAATGCATTTAAATTAGCTCCATCCATGTAGACCTGACCACCATGTTTATGAACTAATTCACAAATATCAGTTATTTTTTCCTCAAATACTCCATGAGTAGATGGGTAAGTTACCATTAATGCCCCAAGGTTTTCAGAATGTTGCTCTACTTTTTTCTTTAAATCTTCAAAATCAACATTTCCATCTTTATCACAATTAACAACTACAACCTTCATTCCAACCATTTGTGCGCTGGCTGGATTAGTGCCGTGTGCTGAACTTGGAATTAAACATATGTTACGATTACCCTCATCTCTATCTAAATGATACTTTCGAATGACCATTAAACCTGCATATTCTCCTTGAGCACCTGCGTTAGGTTGTAGGGAGACACCTGAAAAACCTGTTATAGAACGTAACCAATTTTTTAGATCAGTAAATAGATCTCTAAACCCTTCCATTTGTTCGATTGGAACAAATGGATGAGGTTCTGCAAATTCTTTCCAAGAAATTGGGATCATTTCAGCAGCAGCATTTAATTTCATTGTACATGAGCCAAGTGCAATCATTGTTCTATTCAATGCTATATCTTTATCTTCTAATCTTTTTAAATATCTAAGCATTTCAGTCTCAGAATGATATGAGTTGAAAACTGGATGTTCCAAATATTTTGAAGTTCTTGATAAGTTTTTTGGAAGATTTGGTAAACTTACTGACGGATCTTCTTTTTTGATTGATTCTGCTGCATTAAAAATTTTTAATAGTTGGTTTACTCTATATACATTTTTTCTTTCATCAAATGAAACAGCAAGCATTTCAGAATTTACTTTTCGTATATTTACTCTTTGATTCAGAGCATTTTTATAAATTTGATCAGTTTTGTCTTTGGTAATAATCGTAACAGTATCAAAAAAATAATTTGAATAAAGTTCATATCCAGACTGTTTTATTTTATCAGCAAAACTTTTTGCTAATTGAGACACTCTCTCAGAAATATTTTTGATTCCATCTGGACCATGATAAATAGCATATGCTGCAGAAACAATTGCTAATAAAGCTTGAGCAGTGCAAATATTACTTGTCGCCTTATCTCTTCTGATATGTTGCTCTCTAGTTTGTAAGGATAATCTATATGCCTTGTTACCATGTCTATCAACTGATACGCCAACAATTCTTCCGGGCATTGATCTTTTGTAATCATCTTTTGTTGCAAAAAAAGCTGCGTGTGGACCTCCATATCCCATTGGAATACCAAATCGTTGAGAGCTTCCAACCGCTATATCAGCACCAAGTTCTCTTGGTGTTTTTAGTTTTGCTAGTGCCAACAGATCACAAGCTAATATTGCCTTCCCATTCTTTTTATGGATTTTACTAATTGCTTCACTTGGGTCCTTAATATCTCCTAAAGTTCCAGGATATTGTAAAATTCCACAAACTAAATCTTCCTTTAACTGGTCTAAAACTTCATCTTCTTTACCGACTAGAACTTTTAATCCCATCGGTTCGGCTCTTGTTTGAATTACATTTATTGTTTGAGGATGACAATCCTCCGAAACAAAAACTAAATTACTATCTTTTTTATTTAATCTGTGACTTAGACCCATAGCCTCTGCTGCTGCTGTACCTTCATCTAATAAAGAAGCATTAGCAATATCCATTCCTGTAAAGTCAACGATCATTTGTTGAAAGTTCAATAACATCTCAAGTCTTCCTTGAGCTACCTCAGGCTGATAAGGTGTATATGAAGTATACCAACCTGGATTTTCTAATATATTTCTTAAGATTACATAGGGCGTATATGTTCCATAGTAACCCATACCAATAAAATTTGAATAAACGTGATTTTTTTTGGACATTACTCTTAATTTTCTTAAAGCCTCGTACTCTGAATTTGACTCACCAATATTAAGTTCACCTTTAAATTTTATTTTTTCTGGAACAGTGTTGTCAATTAAGTCATCTAATGATTTATAATTTAATTCTTTTAACATTTTTGATTGGTCTTCTTTAGAAGGTCCAATGTGTCTTTTTAAAAAATCTTTTTCTGAATTTGGTAACATTATGCTGAAGTCTCCTTTGCAAATTTATCGTAATCATCTTTATTCATTAAAGTATCCATTTCTGATTGATCTTTTATTTTAAGTTTAAAAAACCATGCTGAATCCTCTGGATCCTGATTAATCTTTGATGGATCATCCACTATGGCTTGATTTGTATCAACTACTTCACCGCTCACAGGAGTGTATACATCACTGGCAGCTTTCGTTGACTCAACAACACCAGCAGTTCCATCTTTTTCTACATTAGAACCCTTTTCTGGAAGTTCTGCAAAAACTATATCACCTAACATCTCCGTTGCATGTTTTGTAATTCCAATTGTTGCTATATCTCCCTCTAATTTAATCCACTCATGTTCTTTAGAATATTTTACTTCACTCATTTTGTTGCCCCTTTCACATAACTTTTTTTATAAAACGGTAATCCGCAAATATTTGCTGGATGTTTTCTTCCTCTTACTTCTAAGAAAACTTTTGTATTTTTTTTTGAAAATTCATTATCTATATAACCCATTGCTACAGGTCCATTTACGCTTGGTCCAAACGTGCCACTTGTAATTTCTCCAATATGAACATCTGATTTATTAAATATCTTTGTTTTTTCTCTAGCAATTATTCTTCCCTCAGGTTTAATTCCAACTCTAATTTTATTAACACCATTATTTAATTGTTTAATGATTATATCAGAGCCAATAAAATCTCCCTTGGATATTCTTTCTTTTGAAATTGCCCATTTTAAATTTGCTTCCACTGGAGTTTTGTCTTTATCAAGATCATGGCCATATAAACATAAACCAGCTTCCAATCTCAAAGTATCCCTTGCTCCTAAACCTATTAATTTAGATCCTTTGTTGATCAATTCTCTGGTTAATTTATCTACAAAATCATTTGGGATCGATATCTCAAAACCGTCTTCCCCTGTATACCCAGATCGAGTAATATAAACTTTGTGATCTTGAAATGAAAACCAGTTTCCTGACATAAAATTTAGATCCTTTACTCCATCAATAACATCGTTTAAGATTTGAGATGATTTAGGTCCCTGAATTGCAATTAAAGATCTATTATCATCCAAAACCATTTTGTGCTTTTCCTCTAGTAATTCCTTTAAAATTTTGAAGTCATTATCTTTACATGCTGCATTAAGAATTATTAAAAAACCCTCATTTGTTTTTGTTATAATTAAATCATCGTGTATCCCAGCATCTTTATTCATTAGGAAGCTATATTTTGAATGATTTAATTTTAAATTTTTCAAATCTAAAGGAAAGATTTTTTCTAAATCTTTAATTAGGTCTTCACCACCGTAAATAAATAATTGACCCATATGAGAAACATCAAAAATACCAGAATGATTTCTTGTGAATTTATGCTCCTCTACTATACCTTCTGAATATTGAATTGGCATCTGATAACCTGCAAATTCAACAAATTTTGCTTTGCTCTCTTGATGTAATTGGTACAGCGATGTTTTTTTTGTATTCATATTAACTCTTTGTACCCATCTGTATATTTGCCTGAGAGTTTTGCTCCTTCGGCGAGAATTAAATCTCTTTCCAGAGTTAATATGTTACGGTCCTTTTTACCTGAGAGATTCCTGGGTGGTTGCTCCTTCGGCGCTACGATAATCTGTAGTCTCTCCCGTATAAGAATAATCTTATATGTATGTGAAAAAGTCAATCAGAAACAATTTTTTTTCGCTTATTCAAAAGTGAATAAAACTGAAGTAATACAGCAAAAAGTATAATTGCGCCTCCCATTAATCCAAACATTGAAGGTCTTTCACTTACAAAAAGAAATGCCCATATCGGACCAAGTACAGATTCGGAAAGCATAATTATTCCAACCGTAGCAGAAGTAGTTGTTCTTGCTCCGATTGTAATAAATATAAAACCAAAACCAACTTGGAAAAAACCGGCTAGAAAACCTAAAAAAATATCATGAGGAGATATCATTATTTTAGTCGAGAGCAAAAACCCAACTAAACATGAACATACTCCAGCTACAAATTGAGCTGGGACCATATCTACAGTTGGATATTTTCTTATTATTATAATTAAAATTGCAAAAACTATTGGCATTGAAAATGCTGCTAGGTTTCCAGATAACTCACCTGGTGTGAGAGAATTTCCAACCATCAATAAAACGCCTATCATTGCTAAAATAATTGAAGTTAAAGTTGTAGTGCTTATTTTTTCTTTTAAAAAAAAATACCCAAATACTGAAAGAAATAGTATTTGAAGTGAAATGATAAAATTAGTATTTGCAACTGTCGTATTGTACATTGCAAAAACATAGCCACAGAAACCGACAGATAATATTATTCCACCAAAAAATCCTGGTAAACCTGAAACATAGAATGATTTCAAAGTTTTTCCTTTATAGCTAACGATTAAGAAAGCTAAAATAGTAAGAGAAAAAAATAAAGATCTCCAAAATAAAATTTGCCATAAAGTTGCACCCTCAAATGACTTAACAAGTAATCCACCAAAACTTAAACTTAAAGCTCCTAAAAAGATTAATAATGGGCCAGGTAAGTTTCTTATAAAAGTCATTATATTTGTGAAATTAGGTTTTGAGTTTCTAAGTCATATAGTTTAAATAAAGTTTCAGCGCTAGATAAATCGACTTCTTGAAATTTAATTTTTGAACCAGGCGTAAGTTGAACCAATTTGTCATAATCAGCACTGATAACTACTCCTATTTTAGGATAACCTCCAATAGTCCCATGATCAGAAAGCATAATAATTGGCTTTCCATCTGCAGGTACCTGTATTACTCCTTTTATTAGACCTTCAGATTTTATGTTGGTATCAATAATATTTTCAATTTTTGGTCCATCCAATCTCATTCCCATACGATCTGATAATTTTGATACAACAAACTCCTTATCAAAAAAAATACTTTTTCCCTCATCAGAAAAATAATTAAAATTTGTTCCTTTGATAACTCTAATTTTTTCTATTTTTGTATTTATGTAATTTAGCTTTTTATCATTTAGGTTTTTGTTAATTTTAGAAATATATATTTTTTGTGTATCTTTTATTCTTTTTCCATTATTCGAACCTATATTTGCTTTTGTATTAATAGAGCAACTAGACCATTGATATTCTAAATTAAATTCACCACTAATTGCTAAATATCCATAAACAGATTTATTAGTTGTAATAATGTCTATTTCATCCTCGTTTTCTAATGTGAAAGATTGATAACAGTTCCCCTCAATATCGTTATCATTTTTTTTAATTGTAAACTTTACATCTCCTGCAATTACACATTTGATTTTGTCACCAAAGTACTTCAACAATGGACCTTGATAAGCAAACTCTATTACTGGAGAATTTGTTTCATTCCCAACAAGCTTATTGGAAATTTGAAAATTTCTATTATCCATTGCCCCACTAAATGGAATGCCAATATGATAAAGATTGCTTCTACCTTGATCTTGAAATGTTGTGTTTATTCCAGCTCTTTTAATCTCAAAATAATTTTTATTCATTGTAATTATTGTATTGATCTTTTGTAATTTGCTCAAAAGTAACCACATCACCTGGATTAATTAAATTTGGATTATTTTCCTTAGAGCTATCAAAAATAACACTTGGCGTATTCCCGATAATGTTCCATCCACCTGGACTTTCAAAACTATAAACATTTGCAAATTGTTCTGTAAGTCCAACTGAGCCTTTTGGTACTTTTACCCTAGGTGTCTCTAAACGTTTTGCTCGCAATTCAGTTTCTAAATCACCCAAAAAAGGCATCCCCGCAATGAAACCGGTCATATAACAAAAAAATTCCTTGTTAAAAAACTTTTCATAAATTTTATCACGACTTATTTCTAATTTTTCCTCTAGTCTTTTTATATCTAGTGAAAATTTTTCATCACAACAAACTGGAATCTTAACTTTATTATTGTCTATCTTGTCATCATTAATAACATTTAAATTTTCGATTAATTTTTTAATAGTTTGAAAATTTTTTTTACGTAAATCAAATGAAATTATTAATTTATTATAAGATGGTGTTAGATTATTAATACCATCAATATTTTCTTTTTGAATACTTTTAAAATAACGTATTACTTTATTATTTACTTCTTTATTTACCTCAGTTCCAAAATCACAATATAAAGCTGCGTCACCAAGATTTGATATATTTTTTATCATGCCATGTTATACTTACAAATAATGAGTATGGAAATTAATATAAATTGTGATTTAGGTGAAAAATCAAAACATCACTCAAATAAATATGATCCAGATTTATTAGAAATCGTCAATTCAGCCAATGTAGCTTGTGGTTACCATGCTGGGGATGATGAAACTATGAATCAAGTAGTAAAAATTTCAAAAAATAATGGGGTAAGTATTGGTGCACATCCCTCTTTTAAAGACCCAGAAAATTTTGGTAGAGAAAGAATGAATCTTTCTGAAAGCGAAATAAAAAAACTAATAATTGATCAATACGAAATTCTACAAAAAATAGCTTTAACCTATGGTGAAATAGTATCTCATATAAAACCTCACGGAGCATTAAATAATATGGCTTGTGAAGATATTGAGTTAGCCACAATACTAGCCAAAACTATTAAAGATATTAATAAAGATATAATATATCTAGTGCCTACAGGATCAAAAATGCAAGAAGCAGCAAAAAAATTTGATATGAAATTTGCTTGTGAAATATTTGCTGACAGAAATTATGAGGATGATGGTAATCTTGTATCAAGAAAAAAACCTCATGCATTAATAACGGACCCTGAACAAGCACAAAAACATGTATTAAAAATGGTTCAAACTCAGTCGCTTAATTGTCACAGTGGAAAGCAAATACCTTGTGAAATCGACTCTGTGTGTATACATGGAGATAATCTAAGTTCATTAGCTACAGCTAAGTCAATAAAAGAAAATTTAATTGAAAATGGCTTAGAACTTAAAACTTTAAACAAAATGAAAAAATTTATTTAATATGAAAAAAATAATCTTGTCTTTGTCTATATTGTTTTTTATTACTGGAAATGTATTTTCAGCAGGCTCAAGTGGTAGTGATGGTGGTGGTGACAATACTAAAACTAAAACAAATTATGAAAAAGCTGTCACTCACATAAAAGTAGCAAAAAAACATGAAAAAAAAGGTAAACTAGAAAAAGCAAACAAACGTTACTTAAAAGCACAAAAACTACTGATAAAATCAAATAATAAAAAACCTAACAATGCGGATACCTTAAATTATTTGGGTTTTACTACCAGAAAACTCGGTGATTTTGAAAATGGCGAAAAATTTTATCTTCAGGGTTTATCTATTGATCCAAATCACAAAGGTATAAATGAATATCTTGGTGAATTATATGTAGCAACAAAAAGGCATAACCTAGCTGTTGAAAGATTAGAAGTTCTAAAAGGTTGTAACTGTGAAGAATATGAACAATTAAAAGCTGTAATTGCTGGGCAACCTTCTAAGTATTAATTTAAATTTTTTACCATTTGTTCTGGCATCCACAAAGCAATTTCAGGAAATATAACTACAAGCATTACTGCTAAAACCATTAATAAAAATAATGGAAAAGCACTTTTAGCAATATAGCCCATATCTTTATTTGCCATTCCTTGAAGTACAAATAAATTAAATCCAACAGGAGGGGTAATTTGTGCCATTTCAACTACAATAACTAAAAAAATACCAAACCAAATCATATCAAAACCAGCTTGTCTTATCATTGGCTCTATTATTGCCATTGTTAGTACGACGGCGGATATACCATCAAGAAACATTCCTAAAATGATATAAAAAATCATTAAAACCAAAATTAAAACATAAGGAGAAAGCTCCATACCTTGTATCCATATCGCTAAATTTCTTGGTAATCCTGTAAAACCCATTGCTAAAGATAAAAAAGTAGAACCAGCTAAAATAAAAGCAATCATACATGAGGTTTTAGTTGCACCTAATAAAGACGATTTAAATGTTTCTAAAGTTAAACTTTTTTGGAAGAAAGATAGAATTAAAGCACCAACGACACCTAATGAAGCAGCTTCAGTTGCAGTTGCTATTCCTGTATATATAGACCCTATAACTGCAGTGATAAGTAATATTACTGGTAAAAGCTGTTTTGATCTCTTTATTTTTTCTAAAAAAGAATATTCTTCAGTAATTTTTGGCATTTCTTTCTTATTAATTAAAGACCATATAATGACATATGACATAAATATTAGTGCAATCATTATGCCTGGAATAATTCCTGCTATAAATAATTTTGCAATAGATTCTTGGACAGCTACTCCATAAATGATTAAAATAATTGATGGAGGTATTAGTAATCCCAAAGTCCCTGAGCCAGCTAGGCTGCCTAATAAAATTTTTTCCGGATAATTTCTTTTTCTTAATTCAGGGATAGACATCTTACCAACTGTAGCTACAGTTGCTGCTGATGACCCCGATATTGCAGCAAAAAGAGCACATCCAACAACATTTACATGAATTAAACCTCCTGGAAGCTTTTGCATCCAAGGAGATAGGCCTTTAAATAAATTTTCTGAGAGTTTAGTTCTAAAAAGAATTTCACCCATCCAAACAAATAAGGGCAATGCAGTCAAAGTCCATGATGATGCAGTCCCCCATATTGTAGTAGCCATTGCATCACCTACTGGTCTGGAAGTAAACAACATCATACCAATTGCTGAAACCCCTATCATACTCAATGCAACCCAAATACCAGAGCCTAAAAAAAACAATAAAACGCTGATAAAAAAAATTGTTAAAAATATCTCAGCCATTTATTTCTTTTTTATATTTAAGATAAATTGATGAAATACACATATAAAAAAAATTGTTGAACCTATAGCTACACTTGTTTGAGGTATCCATATTAATATTTCATCTGCACCCTCACTTCTTTCCTGAAATTTGTAAGATATAATCAACATTTTAATAAAATAGAATGCTAAGTATCCTGAAAAAAAACTGGCTAAACTTAAACACCAAATTTCTATCAACCATCTTTTACTACCTGAAAGTTTTTCTAAAAAAAGAGTAATTCTTATATGTCCACCCTCTACAAAAGTATAAGCTAATGCAAAGAAAGATGCTGAGGCCATACAATAACCAGAATATTCGGCTAAACCTCTAATATAAAAGCCAAATATTCTTGAGGAAATACCTATAAGAATAAAAACTGCAACTAATATTAAAAAAATCGCAGCAATATAACCAGAAAATTTATAGAGTTTATTTAGATTTTTATCGATAATTCTTAACATAATAATTTAAGGCCACTCAAAAATTTTAAGTGGCCTTAAGATATATCTAATCTAATTATTTATAAGCTGATAAAACAGCCGCTCCTCTTGATCCAGCTTTTTGAGACCATTCTTTAGCCATTGTCTCTCCAACTTTTTCAAAATGAGATTGCAAAGATGCATTAACTTTTCCAACTACCATACCAGCATCTGCTAGAGCCTTTTTATCTCCAACGTTTCCTTGTTTTGATAATTGCCAGCCTTTTCTTTCTGCTAAGGCTGCTTGTTTCATTACTAAATCCTGAGTTGCTTTATCCAATTTATTCCAAGATTCTTTATTTACAATTACCATATTTTTAGGAAACCAAGCTGCAATGTCATAAAAATATTTAACACCATTCTCCCAAATCTTAGAATTTTTTCCAGTTGTTGGAGATGTAATCATACTTTCAACGGCACCTGTTGAAAATGCTTGACTTATTTCTGCTGCTTCTATTTTGGTTGGAGCCATTCCAGTTAATTCTGCAATTCTAATTGTAGCAGAATTGTATGCTCTAAATTTTAAGCCCTTTAAATCATTAACTGAATTAATCTCTTTTTTACTATACAAACCCTGTGCTGGCCAAGGTACAGCATACAAAAAGACTAGTCCTTTAGCATCCAAACCTTTTATAATTTCATCTTTTGATGCTTTATATAATTTCATAGCATCTGAGTAAGACGATGCCAGGAATGGTTGTGAGTCAATTTCTAATAAAGGATCTTCTTTTCCTAAAGCTGACATAAATCTTTCACCGATTTGTGCTTGTCCAGTTCTCACTGCTCTAAAAATTTCTCCACCTTTAAATAATGATCCGCCTGGATGAGTAACGATTGTTAGTTTGCCCCCACTTTTTTCAGTTACATTTTTTGCAAATTCAGTTGCATTTGCAGAATGAAAATTACCAGCTCCATAAGCAAGAGCCATGTCCCATTTCTCTGCAATCGCAAGATTAATTGACAAAATTAATGAAACTAAAACAGTTATTAAATATTTTATGAATTTCATTTTTCCTCCAATTTGTTTAAATGCATTTCATTATGTATTAAAAAGATTATCAATAAAAAAATAATACTACTTTTGATTGAATTATTATTAATATCTAATATTATAACTGCACTTTGTTAGAACATTCACTCATATTACTTCAGATTATTTTCATAGACATAATCTTAGCAGCTGATAATGCAATAATTATTGGTCTAATCGCTGCAAATTTTGCTCCAAAAAATAGAAAACAGATTATATTATGGGGTGTTGCTGGAGCTTTAATATTTAAAATTATTTTTGCTGTATTTGCTACGTACTTATTCGAGTTTTATTTTATCAAAATCTTGGGCGGTTTACTTTTAATTTGGATTGTAAACGATTTAAGAAAAGATCTTTTTGAAATTAAAAAAGTTAAGTCGCCAACTAAAAGGTCTAAAGAACCCTCATATATTCAAAGTGTATATAAAGTTTTGTTCGCTGATATCACAATTAGTTTTGATAATGTTATAGGTGTTGTTGGAGCTGCTAAAGGAAATTTTGGTTTTATGATTTTTGGACTAGTGTTATCTGTAATTCTAACAGGTGCAATGGCAACATACTTAGCTAATTACATTCAAAAACATTTGTGGATTGCATATGTCGGTTTAGGCTTTATTTTATTAGTTGCAATCCAATTAGTAATTGGTGGTTTAGTTGACCTTGAAATTCTATCAATTAATGAAGAATTTAAAAAATACTTCTAATAAGAGTATTTTTTTGAAGGGTATTTTTTAGATCTTACTTCCGTAGAGAATTTTTTTATTCCTAAATTGATATATTTTTTTGTACTAACAAATTTTTTAACAAATCTTATTTTTGTATTATTTAAACCTATTAAATCATCAGTTACAAGTACTTGACCATCACAATGAACTGAAGATCCAATACCTATAGTTGGAATTTTTAGTGATTGAGTAATTTTTTTTGCGGTAGGTGTTTTTATACATTCTAAAACTATGGCAAAGACTCCACTGTTTTGAAGTAAAAGAGCATCATTTATAAGTTCTTTGGTTTCCTTAAATGATTTTCCTTTAGATTTAAATTTTCCTTTGGCTGTTTGAGGAAGAAGGCCCAAATGACCCATAACTGGAATTTTATTTTTAATTAAATATTTTATTTGGTTAATAATTTTTTTTCCACCTTCTAATTTAACTGCATCACACTTTGTTTCTTTAAGGATTTTTTTTGCATTTTTAAAAGCTGAATTATTAGAACTATATGTATCGTAAGGCATATCAACTACCATTAAACTTTTTTTAACACCTAGCCGTACACTTCTTGAATGATCAATCATGTTCGTTAAAGAAACTTTTTTTGTAGAATTATAATTATATAAAACTGATCCTAAGGAATCTCCAACTAAAGTAATATCCGCATATTTGTCAACTTCCTCTGCAAAATTTTTTGAATAGGCTGTTAAACATACTATTTTTGATTTATTTTTTTTTTTAAGAATCTTTTTTATCTTAATATTCATTTCATTATCTACTCTAATTCAATTGTGCTCGGTGGTTTCGAGGTTATGTCGTAAACTACTCTATTTATCCCTCTAATACTATTTACAATTTTATTAGATATCATTTGAGTAAATGATTTTTTAAACTCATAAAAATCTGCAGTCATACCGTCCTCTGATGTGATTGCTCTAAGCAAACATAAATATTCATAAGTTCTATTGTCACCCATTACACCTACTGTTTTTACTGGAAGAAGAGCTGCATAAGCTTGCCAAATTTTATCATAAAGGCCATTTTCTCTTAAAGCTTTTATAAAATAATAATCTGCTTCTTTAAGTATACTAATCTTTTGTTTTGTAATTATTCCTGGCATTCTGATTGCTAGACCAGGACCAGGAAAGGGATGTCTTGAAATAATTTCTTTACTAAGATTAAGTTCTAATCCTAGTTTTCTTACTTCATCTTTAAATAAGAACTTTAAAGGTTCAACCAATTTAAGTTTCATTCTTTTGGGCAAACCGCCAACATTATGATGTGATTTGATTTTTGAAGTTTGGCTACCAGTAACTGATTTGCTTTCAATTAAATCTGGATAAAGTGTTCCTTGGGCTAAAAATTTAACATCTTTAATTTTACGAGCATAGCGTTCAAAAATTTTAATAAATAAATTACCTATTATTTTTCTTTTCTTTTCTGGGTCAGAAACATTAGATAGTTTTTTAATAAATTCTTTTTCTGCATTAACATAAATTAAATTAATCTTTAATTTTTTTTTAAATGTTTGTACAACTTGTTTTTCTTCATTTTTTCTAAGCATTCCAGTATTTACAAAGATACAAAATAGTTTTTTTCCAATAGCTTTATTTAACAATTGAGCAACAACACTGCTATCTACACCTCCAGATAAAGCACAAATAACTTTATCTTTACCAACTTGATTTCTTAAATCTTTTATTAATTTCATTCTTTGGTCTTTTGAAGACCAGTTTTTTTTAATTTTGCATATTAGAAAAATGAAATTACTAATTAGTTTTTTTCCATTTTCAGTGTGGGTTACCTCTGGATGAAATTGAACCCCATAAAAATTTCTTTTTTTATTTTCAACAATTGCAAACTTTGAATTATTGCTCGATGCAATTACACTGAAATTTTTAGGCATTTTTGAAACTTGGTCAGCGTGACTCATCCAAACCTTACTATTTTTTCTACTTTTAAAAAAATTTTTTGTTAAGAGGCTATCTTTTTTTTCACGTATATTTGCTAAGCCAAACTCTCTATGTTTTGATTGTTTTACTCTCCCACCATTCAACTTTGATAATATCTGATGCCCAAAACATATCCCTAAAACTGGAATTCCTTTTTCGATAATCTTTTTATCAAATGAATATTTTTTAATTTCATAAACATTTAAAGGGCCACCTGATAAAATTATTCCTTTGGTATATTTAGTAATGTTTGTACTTTTAATTTTTTTGTGACTTACTATTTCAGAGAAAACCCCAAGCTCTCTTATTCTTCTCGCTATTAATTGAGTAAACTGGGATCCAAAATCTACGATTAAGATTTTGTTTAACTCTTTATCAAGACTCATTTTTTGGCTCAAGGTTTGCAAGAGTCTTTAGAATATTCTTATTTTCTTCACATAATTTATTACAAACTTTAGTAAAAGTATTAGATAATTTTTTTACTTTTGAATAATTTGATTTTTTTAAAGCAATTTTCATTGTCATTAAAATTGCTTCTTCGTTATCAGGTTCAATTAATAATGTTGCTTCTAAATTTTTTTCTTCTTTTTTTTGATTTTCTTCAATATTATAAATTTTTGCTAAATATAAATAAGAATTTGAGTCTTTTGGATTAAATACTATACTTCTTTCAAACATAAATCTTGCATCTTCATATTTTTCATCATTGTACAATTTTTTTCCTTTGTTAAAAAAACTTTCTTCACCAAAAGAGGAGTTAAAAATATTAATTAAAAAAAATAAAAATAATGTGAGTTTGTATATTTTGTTCATCAATATTTATTATCACTCTTAATTATATCTACATTATGTACCATACTCTCATAAAAACCGGCTTTTGTAATCTTCACGAATTGTGGTTTATTTCTTAAATATTTTATTTGTTTAGAGCCAAGATACCCCATTGATGATCTCAAGCCTCCAATTAATTTAAAGATTATATTATCAACTTTACCTTTATATTTTGCAAAACCTTCAACGCCTTCGGGAACATACTTTGATTTGTCTTTTTGTTTAGATTGAAAATATCTATCTGCAGAACCTTTGTTCATAGCACCAACAGAACCCATTCCTCTAAAGCTTTTAAAAAGTTTGCCATTTTTCGTTATTAATTTTCCAGGTGTTTCATCTGTTCCTGCAAATAAAGAGCCAATCATTACTGCATCTGCTCCAGCAGCAAATGCCTTTGCTAGATCACCAGAGTATTTTATACCCCCATCTGAAATAATTTTTACATTTTTATTTTTAATTCCATTTCTAACATTTAAAATCGCAGAGAGTTGCGGTACACCTATGCCTGCTACCAATCTTGTTGTACAGATTGAACCTGGACCTATTCCAACTTTGATAATATCTACACCTAAATTAAGTAGAAACTTTGCTGCCTCAGTTGTGGCAATGTTTCCAGCACACAAAGAAGTTTTTTTATCTTTTTTTTTCTTTATAAATTTTATTATTTCTGCAACTTTTTTAGTATGACCATGTGCTGTGTCCACAACTATCATGTCTATCTTTTCTTTTAAAATAGCTTCAGCCCTTTTAAATTCATTTAAACCAGCACCTACAGCAGCACCGACTACTAATCTTTGTTTTTTAACTTTTCTAATTTCTAATACCTGCTTCTTAATATCAAGATTTCTATGAATAACACCTAGTCCTCCAGCCTTTGCTAAAGCAATAGCCATTCTACTTTCTGTAACAGTATCCATTGCAGAGGAAAGTAATGGAATCTTTAGTTTTAAAGACTCAGTTAATTTAATACTCGTATCTACACCTGAAGGTAATATTTCAGAGTATTTTGGTACGAGTGTTACATCATCAAAGGTAAGTGCTTCTTTTATAGGAACCATAATCATTTATATATGATTCCTTTTAAATTTAAAGGGGCTATCTTAAATTTTTACAAATTATAAAACTTTCTTTTGAATCTTTTCGACTTGATTTTGGTTTAAATACCTTAACTTCTTTAAAATTTTTTTTTCCAAGTGCGACAATTTCATTAAATGTACTTCCCATAAATATTTTTGAAATAAAAAAACCTTTCTTTAGAATCACTTCTTTTGAAAAAACCATAGCTTCTTTACATAATTCCCCAGTTTGTATTGAGTCTATATTCTTAATTCCAGTAGTATTAACTGCCATATCTGACATAACTACATCTGGACCCTTGTCCAAATAACTTTTAATATGATTTTTAATTTCACTATTAGTAAAATCTCCTTTGATTTGAATGGTATTTTTAATTTTATCCATATCTTTTAAATCGATAGAAATGATTTTTCCACTTTTTACAACTTTTGAGGCATATTGGCTCCAACTTCCAGGTGCTGCACCAATATCAATTACAGTCATGCCGCCTTTAAAAATTTTAAACTTCTCGTCAATTTCAATTAATTTATATGCTGATCTTGCTCTATATCCATCCACTTTAGATTGACGCACATAGGTATCTCTTCTCTGTTTATTGACCCAATTTTTTGAAATTTTATTTTTTTTCAATTAATTAATAAATCTTAGACTTTTTAAAATTTTTTTATTATCTAAATTGTCAATTTCTATTTTAATTTTTTTATCTATTCTCATATCTTTGCCATCTTTCCAAATTCCAGCTGCAAGATGAATTATACCAATTTTATGATTTGGTAGATAAGGTTCAACAAAAGTTTGATTTTTCTCATCATACTTTGGAAGTAGGTTACTTGTAATCCAATTACAGTTTAGAGGCAGAAATTCTGTTTTTAAATCATCTATATAAACTGACATGTTAATAGCTAAACCTTCTGAACCAAAAATATTTCCTGCATTTAAAGTTTGTTTTAGATTTTTTTGCCATATATCCCATCCTCTAGAATTTTTCTCTAATGAAAAAACGCCAATATTTATGTGTGGAGCAAAAGCTAATTTTCTTGCTTTGTCATAACCAATTTTTGACTTTACTGCATGCTTAAAATTCTGAGATTTAATAATCGCTAATTTGCCAAATAACCAGTTAACTTTTGAGGTAATTTTATATCCTGGTCCTATTGTTTGAGTTATTCCTAATTTTCCATCATCACAAGCTTCAAAATATAATTCAACACTTTTCCAATCATTAACCCATGCATCACAATCTATCCAAAGATATTTATCAAAATTTGGAAAATATTTTGGTAAAAATGCTCTAGAGACTTGGCTTTTAAGCCATTCTTTTCCTTTAACTTTATAGCCTGGAACCTGGATATCCCAATCTGCAGACTTTATTTCATCTACTTTATTAAATAATTTTTTTTTTTGCTCAGAGGTTAATCCAGCATCTAAAATACAAATTGCAACTTTCTCACTTTCACTAAATCTTTTGATAGAGTCTACTAATTCTTCTAGTAAAGGAAAATAATTAGCGTCTGCTAAAGAAACAATTACGTTTTTTTTCATTTAAAGTATGTCTTCAAGACCATCATCTTTATCAGAAGTGATATTTTTTTCTTTTCTAATTTTTTGATAATGGAAATAACTTATTGGAATTAGACAAATGTAAATTAAAGAACTAATGGCTAGGATTTTAAACGTATAAACAAGTAAAGCACCAAAAAACAAAACTATTCCAAATAATAAAAATTTTGTCATTGATCTTGGAATAATTATTCTCTTAAACGAATATGTCGGAATAGTGCTTATTAATAACACTGAAACAATAATAAAGAATATTGGCACTAATAGATCATAATTAATTTTTAAAAATAACTCACCATATCCACTAAAGCTAAAAACTAATGGCATTAAAACAATTATACCTCCTGCTGGTGAGGGCATTCCTTCAAAAAAATTATCCTTCCAAGATGTTTCTTCCTCTGAGTTTACGTTAAATCTTGCAAGTCTTAAAGCTACACAAACTACATAGGTTAAACAAACAAACCATCCGAATTTATCTAAATATTGTAAGTTCCAATAATACATTATAAGTGCAGGCGCAACTCCAAAGCTTACAACGTCTCCTAAAGAGTCTAGTTCTTTTCCCATCTTAGATGTTCCTTTAATCAATCTAGCTATTCGACCATCTAAAGCATCCATTAAACCTGCAAATAATATTGCTATAATAGCTATTGCAAATTTTCCATCTATAGCAAATTTTATTGAAGTTAAACCTATACAAATACCAATTAAAGTAATTGCGTTTGGTAAAATTATTCTGGCTTTTTTATCAGAGACAATTTTAAAATTCTTTTTTGGTTGTTCCATTTTATTTTTTTGCTAACAGTGTTTCTCCTGAAATAGCTTTTTGACCAACTTTAACTAATGGCTCATAATTTTCATAATAAACATCCGCTCGGCTTCCAAACCTTATCATTCCTACTCTATCACCTTGACTTAGTTCTTGTTCTTTACTAGTTTCACAAACAATTCTTCGAGCTACCAAACCAGCAATCTGAACTAATATTATGTCATTTCCATGTACGTCCTTAATTTTAAAGTAATTTCTCTCATTTTCTTCACTAGCTTTGTCAAGAGATGCATTAAAAAATTTACCTGGTTTATATAAAATTTCCTCTATTTTACCCTGACACGGTGTTCGGTTTACATGGCAATCAAAAATGTTCATGAAAATACTTATTTTTTTAAATTTTTTACTTTCTAAATTAAGCTCTTTAGGTCCATCCACTTCTTCTACCTTTATAACTTCTCCATCGGCTGGACTTACTAAGAAATTATGATCATTAATAATAACCCTTTCTGGGTCTCTAAAAAAATAATAAACCCAGACAGTTAAAATTAAACCTAATAAACCTAAAAAATCACTAAAACTGTAAAATATTATAGTTATTATACCGGCTATAACTAAAAACTTGTATCCCTCAGCGTGAATTTTTGGAAATATTTTACTAAACATATTCTTCTATTTGATAATTTTTCATTAATATGTATATAAAATCGCGAAATTCAATTAATAAGATAAATATAAAATAAGTGAGCAAAATTACCGTTAAAAACCCTGTTGTCGAGTTAGATGGGGATGAAATGACTAGAATAATCTGGGAATTCATTAAAAACAAATTAATTCTACCGTATCTGGATTTAGGAATCGAATACTACGACCTTGGCATGAAAAGTAGAGATCATACAAATGATCAAATAACAATTGACTCGGCTAATGCTATAAAAAAAATTGGGGTTGGTATAAAATGTGCAACTATAACACCTGACGAAGCAAGAGTTGAAGAATTTGATCTAAAAAAAATGTGGAGATCCCCTAACGGGACTATAAGAAATATTATTGGAGGCACTGTTTTTAGAGAACCAATAATTTGTAAAAATATTCCTAAATTAGTTCCATCTTGGTCAGATCCTGTCGTTATAGGAAGACATGCTTTTGGAGATCAATATAGAGCTACAGATTTTAAAGTTCCTGGAAAAGGAAAAATGGAAATAAAATGGACATCCGAAGATGGTAAAGACGAAATCAAGTATGAAGTATTTAATTTTACAGGCCCAGGGGTTGCTCTTTCTATGTATAATTTAGATAGATCAATTGAGGACTTTGCTAGATCTTGTTTTAGTTATGGTCTAATTAAAAAATGGCCAGTTTATTTATCAACTAAAAATACTATTTTAAAAAAATATGATGGAAGATTTAAAGATATTTTTGAAGATGTTTTTAATAATGAATTTAAGAAAGAATTTGAAAAAACGAATATTACTTATGAACATAGATTAATCGATGATATGGTTGCATGTGCAATGAAATGGAGTGGTAAATATATATGGGCTTGTAAAAATTATGACGGTGATGTTCAGTCAGATACAATGGCGCAAGGATATGGATCCTTAGGACTAATGACAAGTACACTCTTAACACCTGATGGAAAAATAATGGAGGCAGAAGCAGCTCATGGAACAGTAACTAGACACTATCGAATGCATCAGCAAGGTAAAGAGACTTCAACTAACCCAATAGCATCGATTTTTGCTTGGACAAGAGGATTGGCGCATAGAGGTAAGCTAGATGGAAACGAAGAACTTATAAAGTTTGCTAAAACAATAGAGGAAGTTTGTATTGGTTGTGTTGAAAGTGGATCGATGACTAAAGATCTTGCAATATTAATTGGTCCTTCTAGTAAATACCTTACTACAAACCAATTTTTAGATGTTATAGATAACAATTTAAAAAAGAAATTAAATTAAACCTTTAATTTTCTCAAAAGATTGATCAATTTTATTTTGGTCTTGACCTCCAGCTTGAGCAAAATCTTTTCTTCCGCCCCCACCTTTGCCACCAATTATCTCTGATCCTAATTTAGCAAATTTAACTGCATCATATTTGCTAATCAATTTTTCAGTTATACCAACTGCAAGACCAACTTTATTATCACTACATGCAAAAACAACAACAATTCCTTCTCCAAGCTCTTTTTTTCCACTATCAACTAATTTTCTTAAATCTTTAGGTGGTAGATCTTGAACTTTTTGAAATCTAACTTTTACACCATTTATTTTTTCATCAGTGATAATGTTTTTGGTTTTATCTTTGAGCACAGAACTAACATTTAATTGTTCAAGTTGTTTTGTGAGATTTTTTATAAGCTCTTTAAGATCTTTATTATCAATGTTTGGTTTTCCGCCTAATTTAATTATTTGAGATGATAATTCTTTTATATTTTCTTCATCTTTTTGAGTTGATAAATTTGATAGTTTTTCTTTGTTTTTAATATACTCTTCTAACTGCTTATCTCTTAATGCTTCAACTCTTCTGACACCTGCAGCAATAGACGCCTGACTAATTGTTCTAAATTTACCAATATTTCCTGTATTTTGAACATGTGTTCCACCACATAATTCTGTTGAAAAATAGGTTTCTTTCTCTTTCCCCATTGAAACTACCCTTACTTCTTCTCCATATTTTTCCCCAAAGAATGCTAAAGCACCCTTATCAATTGCAGCTTTTGGAGTCATAATTCTGGTTGTAACCTCGGTATTTGCTTCAACGTATTTGTTAACAAGTTTATCAATTTTCTCCAACTCTTCACTAGTAATAGGTTTCATATGACTAAAATCAAATCTAAGTCTATCAGGCGCAACTAATGAACCCTTTTGCATTACATGTTTTCCTAAAGTTCTTCTAAGAGACTCATGAAGTAAATGTGTTGCTGAATGATAAGCTTTAAGATTGTCTCTTCTTTCAACATCAATTTTCATTTCTACTACATCTTTAATTTTTATTTCACCACTTTTTACTGATCCATAATGTACAAATAAATCTCCAAGTTTTTTTTGTGTATCTTCAACTTCAAATACAGAGTTTCCAGAAACTATTGTACCTTGATCTCCAAGCTGACCACCTGATTCTCCGTAAAATGGTGTTTGATTTGTTATAATAATACCTCTTTCATTAGTTGATAATTTTTTTACTTCTTTATTATCTTTTAAAAGATTTAATATTACTCCCTCAGATTGATTAGATTTGTAACCTAAAAATTCTGTAGGTCCTATTTTATCTTTTATTGAAAACCAAATAGCTTCTTCAGAACTATCACCTGAACCTTTCCAGTTTTTCTTTGCTAACTCTTTACTTTTTTTCATCAGATCATCAAATTTATTGTGATCAACTTTTAAAGATTTATTTTTTAAAATATCTTCAGTTAGATCTAGAGGAAAACCAAAAGTATCGTATAATTTAAATGCCACTTCACCTGGTAAAACTTTATCTATTTTAGAAATTTCTTCATTCAAAATTTTTATTCCTCTATCAAGTAAGATTAAAAACTTTTCTTCTTCCATTTTTAGAGTTTCTTTGATTAAAGACTCAGATCTTTTAAGTTCAGGGTAATTTCCTGACATTTCATTTTTAAGTGAGTCAAATATTTTATAAAAAATTGGTTCTTTAGATCCTAATAAATGGGAGTGTCTCATTCCTCTTCTCATTATTCTTCTGAGTACATACCCACGTCCCTCATTTGATGGTAACACACCTTCTGCTAAAAGAAATGAGCTTGCTCTTAAGTGGTCAGCTATAACTCTAAAACTTGAAATATTATTATCTACCTGATCAACCTTTGTTATATCTGATATAGAACTAATCAGTTTTTTAAAATGATCAGTTTGATAATTGTCATGTGTTCCTTGTAACAGTGCAGCAATTCTCTCTAAACCCATACCAGTATCAACAGATGGTTTTGGAAGATCTATTCTTTTATCTTTTGTTACTTGCTCATATTGCATAAAAACTAAATTCCAAATCTCAATAAATCGATCTCCATCTTCATTTTTTGTGCCCGGCAAACCTCCTTTTAAATGATCTCCATGATCATAGAAAATTTCTGAGCATGGTCCACAAG
>CACHOW010000011.1 GCA_902581695.1 uncultured Pelagibacteraceae bacterium
GTTCTGTTGCAGCATCTGGTAATTCTTCAAATTTTAATTTACTCATTTTTTGTCTGTGCCTAAAGTTAGTTTGCTCCATATTTTTTAACTTTTTAGCAACTTGGCCAAGACTTCTAACCACAACATACATAGAAGCAGGACGAATATTTTTGAATGATTTAGTCGAGTCTGATGCATACTCTCTTGCTTTTCGAACAAGCAGTTCAATATATTTTAATAAGCTGCCACCTTCATATTTTACTTTTTCTAAAAGGGAGCTTAAAAAGTCTTTTTGTGGATCAGTTAGTGAGTTTCCAAGTTTATCAATTAATGTATAGATTATCTCCTTATCTTCAGAGCTTACCGATAAGTTTGGATAAAATAGTTTTACTTGGTTGTTTGGGTATAGTTTTTTTTGTTTTTGAATAAATCCTAAATAATCACCATGAATATCAAGAACAACCATAGGATACTTTTTCTGTAAAAGCTCATCCATTATTCTTCTAACCATTACTGTTTTACCTGAACCTGACATTCCAAAGATTGAAACATGTCTTGAAACTAAATTGTCAGCATCAATTTTAATTTTAACAGCATCTCGTGCAAGTAAACTTCCGATGAATAGGGGATGTTCAGAGTCTAGATCTGAGATCAATAAGGCCTCTACATCTTCACTAGATGGATAGCTTACAGTTGCTGCAGGTCTTACCGGATAGTTTAAAGGCATTAATTTTAAATTATCTTTTAAAGTAAAACCTAAAATGATTACTTTGCAAATAAGCTCATCTCTGGTTGTTGGAAGAATAGTGTCTCTAATATCAATATTTTCATTTGTTAGTTCTTGTGCTGCTTCAGTTGGAAAGAATGCATTGGAACTTTCAATTGAAGAAATTTTACCCCAAACTGTTACAGGAACAACATTACCTTCACTGGATGGAATTTTTGACTCTGTAGTGATGATGTCACCTTTTTTTGCTTTGTAATTTTTTAAGCTAAAGTAAAACTCACTTATGTTTGTCTCACCTAAAACTGTTCCGATAGATTTCCATTTTTTAGTATTCATTATCTTGCTAATCCTCCTAATGGTCTATTTCTCCAAGACCTTACTTTTTTTGATAAAATTTTTACTGCTAAACTAATTGTGTTTTGATCTTTGCTTCTGATTGCTTGTTTTAATAAGTGGGTTGCATAATATTTTCTTGAGGCCCTACTCATCCAATTTGGAATTTTAGCGAATTTATCAACTACATTTAAACCTACTGGAAAACCATAGTTGGGTAATAATCTTGCTGTAGCTAATATATATTCGTAATCTTTAATTAAATTTTTGGATTGATTTAACGACTCAATTCTAATGGGTGCTGAGTGGTCATTAACCTTAATGTATCCAATATGAACACTTGGAAAAGAATCCATTTTATCTTCCCAAGCTGACCCTGAAGTAACACTAAATCCTTTAATTTGTTTTTTTACTTCTAAAGGTTTAATAGCTTGGCCACTTTGCAAGATGATTTCTAATAAGTGAGAGTCTGTTATTTTGTATTTTTTAATTGTTGAAAGGGTATTTTTAAAATCTTTTTCTGAGATAGTTCCTTTAGATTTATAACTAAATAATAAGTTCTTGATATAAGGCGCTGAGTTTGATGTTTCTACTATTCCATATGTAGGGAACTTGCTTTTTTTAATAGAGTTTAAAGCCTCTAAATAGACATTGATGAAATGTCTTGCTTCAGCATTAAGTTTATTTTTATTATAAAAAGGCAGCATATTTTCAACTGCAAATTTAGTAAAAGTTGGAAAACCCATTACTGTAAATGGCATAACCGTTGCTTCTATCGGGCCATGTAAAAAGCAGTAATCAAACTTTCTGTTTAATAAGATGTGCTTAACAATAGTAACAGCTTCAAAAATGATTCTAGCACCATCTTTTTTCTTATTAAGCATTTGATCTTCATCAAAGTCATCTTCAGCAAAGTCATAAAGTTCATTTTTAGGATCATATAGATCACCCAAAAACACCATACTTTCCTCAAAGAATTCTCTGTTTTTATCCGCAGCAACTGGTTTAACGATATAGCTACCAGTTCTAATGCTTAAAGGAGCACTACTAATGATAGATGTTTTATCAACACCTCCATCTATAAAACAAGCAGTCTTACATTTATTTTCAGACCAAAAATCCTTTCCCTTATATTCAAGGTTTGTGATTAAATCTGCATCTTCTAAAATTTTTTGAATTGTAAGTGCTACTTGAGCACTTACATCTAAGAAATTATTTTGAACTTTAGGAGATGCATTCACTGCATTTTTTACAAAATTTGTAAACAAAGATGAATTTGCTTTTATTTTATTTTTAATATCTATTTCGTTACTCATCTGTTTGCTCCACAAAAATATTGAATTTTAGTTCCTCGAATATTTGTTCGAATAGTTAGTTTTTTATTTGAAAATTTATGAAATTTTCTTTTCAAGATTTCTTTAAACACCCAGCATGACTTTCTGCTGGTAAAACTTCTTAAATGAATTTTAGTAACTTTGTTTTTAGCCTTAGTATTGCAGCTGTTGAAAGACCCTTGGTTATGAAAGAAAGGGAAATGAAGGGAGCCAAGGGTACGAGGCGTTGCCGTTACTCGACAGCTGCTTTTACTAAAGCTAATTACGTTATTTGAAGTGGACCTCCTGTTGTTAAGTTTATTTTTAAAGTTAAAACGCATAATCATATACATACTCCCAAAACTACTCTGGTAAACGACACCCATCATAGTGTTGTACTTTTTGAGAAATACTTTTTATTAAGAAAGAAAATCTTTGTTTTGAAATATTTAGTGTACTTTGAATAGATACTTTCTCATTACCATTATTAAGTAAATATAATAGCTCCCATTCTTTTTGAGTTAAGATTTGTTTATATTCATCGATATTTCTTTTATTATTTTTTTCTATATAATGATCTTCTAAATTTCGAGGTTGATTAACTGTTGGATCAATTATTCCTTCGGTTGTTGCAAAATCAACATAACTCCATAGATCTCTGTCGTTAAAATTACTTTCAGTTATATGATTTTCATTATCTATTCCTTGATGAATAAATTGAACTTCTTTTAATGTTTCTATCTTACAATCAAACTCTTTTATTAATATTGAGTCTGCAATTTTTGTACTAATATCAAGCTTTAGTTTTTTTCTTATTTTTTTTAATTTTTTATAATAATTGTAAAAAACTTTTTTAAATTCTGCTCCTTTTTCAACACTAAATAAAGGATCATAATTTGTTTTCTTTTTATTAAGATATTTAGAAATATTTAGACAAATTGTTTTAGTAAAAGCACCACTTTTATCTTCATGAGCTCCTTTTGACTTATCAAATGAATTAATACCGTTGATTATTCCTTTAATTCCGGTTTGAATTATATCTTCCCTGTGCCATGGGTTGGAATTTTGTCCATTAAATATTCTTGCAGAATCTTTTAGTACTTTTGGAAGATATCTGTTGATTATCAGTGTTTTTGCATATTGTGATTGAGAATTATTGGTTTTAGCAATATCTAAAAGCTCTATATTAGTCTTATTTTTGATGTTACTCGGAAGATTTTCGCAATAGGTTTTTATTGCTAAAAGACTGTTAAAGTGTGTGTTTTTGTGCTGCATTCATAAGATTAGTGCACAAAATTCTTTATTCTTAATTACTTATATATTCTTTAAAATATTAAAGTCAACAATCCTTAAATCATAAAATTGAAGCAATATTATGTCAAATCCCACATTTACTTGGAAATTTTTTATATAAAGTATCAATTTGCTCAAAATCTTCGTCCTTATCAGGATCAATTAAGTAGAATTTGTTATTTTTTCTCATTTTAATATCTTCAAAATCATCCTCGGTAATTTTTTCGAAATTGGGGTCAATAAATTCAACTCCAAAATCAGAATAAATTAAAAGATGTAAATCCTTGCCAAAAGCAAAATGTTTTTTATGGGTCCAATCCCAAAAACGCATAAATTTGGGTGGATTTTCCTCTATTTTAACCTTTAATTCATCTCTATCAAGAAAAATTATATTTGGTTTTAGATTTAAATTTAATTCTTCAAATAAAAAATTTTTTATTTTTTTTTGGATTTCTTTCAATTTTAAGGGTGAAGTTTTAATTTTTTTTTTATTATAATTTTCCCAGAGTAATTGATTAGGAATATCTGTTATTATATTAAATTTTTTAGGCCTAATATCATCTGGTAAATTCGACCACCAATTTAATAAAATTTTAACACCACCTTCAATTTTTTTTGTATTTTTTAAATAATTTTTATCATAAGAAATTTTATTTCTTAGATTTTCTATGCTATTTTCAAAAAATTCTTTTTTTTGAAGAAAAATATTTGGATTTCTAAAATTAGGCACTAAATATTTAGAAAGTTCCTTATGAAAAATATTTATAGAATCTACTCTTTTTTTAAAACCTTTTGTTTTTTTTTCTTTATCAATACTTGCCCTTATAAAAATTTCTAGTTTTTGTAAAAATTTTTTAATAAAACTGTCTACATTAGTAAATTCTTTTGCATAAATTATATCTTTTGAAAATTTGTCAAGTTTTTCCACATTATATTCATTAGAATCATCTTTTTCAAAATCCACAGCGATATCATCATTCTCTACTGAACACTTCATACTTGAATTGAAGCAATCTAAACATTCAATTAAAAACTCTTTTTCTAACAAATCATCATTTGAATTAAAATATATATCTTTCAATTTATTGATGCTAGTCGGTTGTCCATATTTTTTAGCTTGTTCAATTACAAACTTAGAAATTTTTTCATTTTCTGAATTAGGAGTATCAATGTCTTTTAATTTTTCTTTTAAGCTCTCAATGACATCTTTTTTCTTATTTACTAATATTGCTCTTTTCTTTCTATTTAATTCTTTAATATTATTTAAAAAATTTTTAAATTTTTTTCTATTTTCATTATTTGTTTTATGAAAAGAGTTTTCCTTTATTGAATAAGTAGCAAAAGGCATTATGATGTTAAAATATCCGTCCTTTCCGTAAAAAAACCACCAGGCCATTTTTGGGTAAAAGCACCTTCTGAATTCAAAGGTAAGTGGAAAACTTTTGAATTACCATCTTTTGTTCTTTCAACAAAATTTATAGAAACATCTTCTGGTCTTAAAAAGCCTTTTTCCACCAGTTTTTTTATTTGTAATACAAATAATTCACTATGAGTTTCCAAAACAAAATACTTATTTCTGTCAGGATTATCTTTGGATTGAAATTCTTTCATTCTGGTTGCAATAAATTCAATAATTTTTGATTGATATTTTGGATGCCAATTATTTTCGAGTTCTTGAATAATATAAGTTAAAGAGGGTGATTCAGACATAATTTGCGCTAAGAAAGGCAGTATATTTGTTGGTCCTTTTCCAACTTCTTCCCCATGAATATGAAATGATTTTTTAAATTTTAAATCCCTCAACATTATAAATTTTGTTCTACTATATCTAGACATGCCAGTTGGATACATCATCCCAGAACGTTGAGCTATTCTAAATCTTTTGTATCTTTCTGGATCTTGAAGAAGTTTTTTTAAAAATTTTGGAGTTACTATCATTAATTCTAAATCAAGTAATTGTTTTAATGATTTATTTAATTTTGCTCTAAATTTTGTGTCATTTATTAATGCACTATGAAAATTTCTCCCATCAGCAGCGATATTTTCTGGTCTAATAGATTCTTTTGATTTTTTTAAATGTTCTATTCTTGTTTTTTCGTCTTGTTTAGACAATTCTTTATTTGAAGATTTTTTAAAAATTGCTCTTGCTGCAATCAATGCTGCTTCTCCAATTTGAGAACTAGCATCACCTCGTAAAATATCCTTCTTTTTGTCTTCTTGCTCCATTGTCTCTAGAGCTTTTCTCATGTTTTCAGGTAAATCACGTTCATTAGCGACGTGCCAATCGACATTTGTCTTACTTGGATGACATATTACAAAGTTATTTACTAAATGTCTTATTCTAGTCATCAACTTTGGAAGAAGATCAGTAGTATTATGAGTCTTATATTCTACAAAATCGACAAAATAATTACTTTTTTTAATAAATAAATTTTCTAAGCCCCCATTTATAAATAAGGCTAAATTTCTTAAAATATCATAACTAGTAGGCGATTCGTAATCATTTCTCACTAATGATGCATTAAGATAAGATGATCTTTTAAAAAATCTCATATTAAATAATTCAGAGTCCCTCTTACCATGAGTAACAAATGAAGTTTTTGTGAATTTTCGATTTAGTAAATTTTTTATGAGAATTAAGTTAGTATGCCAGGATTTCGATATAAGAGTTGCAAAAAATTGCTCTAGAGTAAATTGTCTTTCTTTAGGATTTTGGGAAGTTCTTTTCATCTTACTTTTTTTTGAATCAAAAAAAGTATTATAGAAAATAAATTTTTTCTCGTTCTTTACTCTAAGTGTTTCAATTTTTTTTCTCCACACTTTATCTTTTGCTGATTTTCCTGTGGCTTTTTTTAAATATTGATCAAATTTTTTTGAAAATTTATTTATATTTTTTTCTTTTGATTTTAAAAGTTCCAATGATAAAAAATGTGAAAAATTATCGAAGGAAAGCGAAGGATTTTTGAAAAATTCTTTATATCTAAATTGATTTAAAACTTTAAATAAAATTTGGATTTTTTGTAATCTTTCATTTATTAATTCCCCTTTATCAAAGATTTTCTCATAAGAGGAATATTCTTTTTCCCAAATAGCATTATCCTCAATTCTAAATTTATAATCTGCATACAAAGACTCATCAACAAAATAATCTTCTTCAGCAATTGGCCTCCCCCTGTGAAACATAGGATTAAATCGATTTGGTCTAGAAAGAATTTTATTAAATGATGGAGAAATATATCCAACTTTATCTTTATCGAAAATTTCACTAATTTTAGGGTAAATTTTATTTATTCGTGAAAAGGAAATTAGATTTTTTCCATTATCTGTTTGGAATTTGATATTATCAACCTTGCTAATTTTTTTTTTTGGAAAATATTTTATTGTAAGTTTAACTTTAATAGGTGCAGCAAATCTATGAATTTTTTTATTTAAATCTGATGCTATTGGTGAATTTGATAAATAATCTTTAAAATAATGTTTTAAATTCTCATCATCGATAACAGTATCCACAACCATAGAAATTTCTTGAGGTTTCTTATTTAATTGATTTGAATAATAATGAATTTTTTTTGGTGATATATTTTGAATATTTTCGTTTCTGTAAAAAGGGCTATCTTTCTGACTTACATTTTTTCCTCTTTTTACTTCTCTTTCTGAAAAGATATTGTGAATTATATCAAAAGATTTGAGCAGGGTGGTTTTTCCAGAACTATTTTCACCATATAAAAGGGTAATAGGTGCAATTTTGAGCGTTTGCTCATCTTTAAATATTTTAATATTTTTTATGGTTAATTCTTTGTACATATCAATAAATAAATTTAACCAAAAATTTACTAGTTATAAATAAATATATTCCTCAAATCGAAATATAGATAATAATTTTTTTCTTGTTTACATTAAATAAAAGGGGAATAATTACCTTACTATGCAAGATTCGTTAATATATTTACTTTTGGCACTCATTATTGTGGTGATCTTCCTATTATTAAAACAAAGAAGAAATAAGGATGATCAAAACGAGAATAAAGAGGCTGAAGAAATAGCTAATTTAAAGACTGAAATAATTACATTAAAAGATACGTTAAATAATACTATCAATACTTCGCTTGGCACTATGTCGACTTCCTTCAATGCTTTATCAACTGGAGTTACTAAGGATATGACTGAAGCCTTAACAAAAGTTGATGAGAAGGTTGGTAATTTTAATCAACAGGTACAATTACTAAATCAAAGTCAGGAGGGCATTACTAAAATTTTAGCAGGTGTTAAAAAATATGGAACCTTAGCAGAGTATTCTCTTGATGCTTTAATCAAAGATTTATTGCCAGCATCTCAATTCATGACAAATGTTAAAATGAAAGAAGATACGAGTGAAAATGTAGAATTTGCAATAAAACTTCAAGGAGATGTTTTAGTTCCAGTAGACTCTCATTTTCCCTTGGAAAAATTTAAAGCAATTACTGATGCACATGAAGATGATGACAAAGTTAAAGTTGCCGATGCAAGAACAAAACTAGCAAACGCTTTTAAAGTCAAAGCTAAAAATGTAATGGAAAAATATATAGTTCCACCTAAATCAACGGATTTTGCGATTGTCTATGCACCAACAGAAAGTCTTTATAAAGAATTGACTGAATATCAAGATCCAAGCACCAAAGAACTATTAACTCAAGAATTAATGAGAAAATATAAAATAGTAATTTGTGGCCCTAATACTCTTTCAGCTTATTTACAATCCTTACATATGGGTTTTCAATCACTGAAAGTTCAAAAAGGAGCTACAGAAATATATAATCATCTTAAAACTATCACCACAAGATTTGGAAAACATTTTGATAATATAATTACACTTAGAAAAAAATTAGAAGATGCGATGAGTGTGGTAGATAAGTTTGGTACTGATGCAAGATCAATTAGTAGAACTCTAGAAAATATAAAAGATCCCGAGCAGGTTGAGAAAGCTGTTCAAACAGAAAATGTAGAAAAATTTGTTGAAAGAAACAAGCAACTTAAAAAATAATTTCTTTTTTTCTCTAATACCGATTATAAGAAACTTCATGCAATGGAATAGAAAATATGACTATCCTTCGTCATCAAGAGCAACGGTAGATGGAATTAGAAGATACGTACTAGGAGAGTCAAAACTACCAAGTGTTACTTCAATTTTAGATGCAACCAAATCTGAAGAAGATAAAGCAGCCTTAGCCAATTGGCGCGAAAGAACTGGTCAAAAAGAAGCTGAAGCAATTACAAAAGCTGCGAGCAGTCGAGGTTCAAAAATGCATAATTACTTAGAGTCTTTTCTTTTAGGAAGAGAAAATTTAAGTTTTTTCGAAGATGGAGAACAATACAAATCTATGGCTAAAGAAATTATTGATAAAGGTTTAAAAAATAGATTAGAAGAAATATGGGGAGTTGAATGCACTCTTTACTATCCAGAAAAATATGCAGGAACTGCTGACTGTGTTGGTGTTTATGAAGGACAATCTTGCATAATTGATTTTAAGCAATCTAATAAACCAAAAAAATTTGAGTATATAGACTCTTGGTTTTTACAAACAAGCGCATATTCTTTAGCTCACAATATTGTGTATAATACAAACATCACATCTTGTGTAATTCTTGTTTGTACAGTAGACAATCTATTTCAAGAATTTAAGATTCAAGGTTCAGAATTGATTACTTACCAGAATTTGTTCTTAGGAAGATTGAAAAAATTTAATGAACTTTCAAATTTAATTTAAAAATGGATAAAATAGTAATTTACGACACAGAAACGACTAACAGTACTATTTGGGGATCAATTATTGAGGTTGGAGCAGTTGTAGTTGATAAAAATCTTAAAGAGATTGGAAAACTAAATATCAGAGGCAGAATGCCAGAGGGAGAAGTACCTTCAGCTAAAGCTCTTTTGGTTAATTCTACAAGTATTGATTTACTTACTAAAGGCAATTATTCACATTATGAATTTTTAGGTGCAGTTGAAAATTTCTTTGTAAAAGCTGCTCCTGCAATGTTTATGGGCTGGAGTAATTTAAATTTTGACAGAAGAATGTTTCATTTTAATTTTTTTAAGGGAAATAGGTATCCTTATTTAACTCACTCCTCACCAAATCAGGAACATGATGGCTTACATGTAGCAAGAGCTGCTCAAACTATAGACTCTAAAACATTAAAAACGGAATTAACAGAGGCAGGAAATGAGAGTTTGGCCTTAGAGGGTTTGGCCCGTCAGCAAGGTTTTGATACTTCAGCAGCTCACACTGCCTATGTAGATGCACATAATTCCTTAAAAATTTTAAGAATTGTAAAAGATAAACATAAAACAAATTGGGAAAAATTTTTAGGTACTTCGACAAAAAGTAGTGTGGAATCTATTTTAAAAGGTGAAGGTATATATTCAATTTTTGAAAATGTTAAAGGTAGAAATATGATGTATCTTGTTTGTACATTACATCCAAATCATTGCTTTCATCCTTCTTATGCATCTTGGGGTTATTTATGGGATTTAAGAAGAGATCCAGAGCCATTTTTAAATATGTCAGTAAATGAACTTAAGACAAATTTGAAAAAGATTAGTCCTAAAGCACTTCGAGTGATTAAAACTAATAAAGCTCCAATAGTTTTAGATAAAAAGTTTGCATTAAAAGAAAAGGCCTATTCTGATCTTGATTTAGAGACAATTAAAAAAAGGGCAGAAATAGTAAGAAGTAGCGAAAAATTTTGTCAAAATATTCAAATTATTAATAGAGAAGCAGCAGAGGAAAAAGCACAAACCAAAACCCAAGAGGATTTATTGCCAGAAGAAACTTTATATGAAAAGTTTATTCCAAATAAAGATACCTCCTTATTCAAAATATGGCACAGCTCTTCCTGGGAAGACAAATTAAGAATGTTAGATAAATTTCAAGATAAAAGATGCAGCTGGTTTGGGCAAAAAATTATTTATCAAGAAGCACCACAAATTTTACCACCAGATTTATACAAAAATATTAAAAGTGAAATTGCTAGGCGAATTTTAAGTAAAAATAAGGAAAAGTGGCAAACAATTGGAATGGCTTATAACGAAATCGATATATTACGAGATCAAGCAGATAATAAAGATGATCAAGAAGAACTTAAAAAATTAGATGAAATTAATGAATTTATTATGTCTATTGAAAAAAAATATGAAATTGCATAGTTGACTTTAAGTCACTAATTTATAAAAAGGAAATATGCTTATAGATTTTAAAGACGAAGATTTCGATAATAAGATCAAAAATGAAGATGTATCGGTTATTCAATTTAGTGCTGCTTGGTGTGGACCGTGCAAAGCTTTAAAGCCAGTCATGGATAAATTAGCTGTGGAGTATAAAGATAAAGCAGGATTTTATTATGCAGATATTGAAGATGGCGGAATAAATACAGGCAGTTCAGCTGGAATAAGAGGAGTGCCTACAGTAATCGTTTATAAAAAAGGCGTAGAAATTTCACGTAAGGTTGGAGGGGTTCCAGAGAGCCATATGAAACAGTTCTTAGAGGAAAATATTTAATTTAAGCTTAAAACTTCAGCGGCCCCATACAAAGATCCAGTTATCAATAAAAGATCACCCTCTTTACAATCAATTGACTTAATAGCTTGTTTTATGTCTGGTTGATAATGGACATTGGGCATACTTTTAAATTTCTCTTTTAAATCTTTACCACTAATAGAGTTTATTTGAGTTTTTAAATCTATGGTAGTTATTGATGTAATATCCTTGAAGTAACTGATATATTTTTCATGTTCTTTGTTTGACATCATGCCAATTATAATATGTTTGTTACAATTCAAGGTTTGAAGATATTCATTTAATACTCTTGCACCATCTTCGTTATGACTTCCATCAACTATTAATTTATTGTTTTTAACTAATTCTTTTAATTTACCAGATTTAATTTCTTGAAGTCTTGCTAAACTAGATATTTTTGTAATTCCTCTTTGAATATGTTCATCCTTAATTCCAAGATTTAAAAATCTTAGAGTTGCTATTGCTGTTGATATATTTTCTAATTGAAATTGACCAAGAACATTGGGCATTGGAAGTTTTAGTCCTCCTAGATTATCTTCATAATAAAAGAAATCATTCTCATTAACAGAAAAATTAAAGTCATCATTGAAAAATACTTTATTAGACCTGTTTTGGGCAATAGTATGTTTAATACAATCCAGCGTCCTCTTAGAATTTTGCTTAGCTACAATAATATTTGAGTTTAAAAGCGCAGAAGTTTTTTCAAATATAATTTTTTCGATTGTTTGTTCATCTTTTGGAAGCCAATCTGTATGGTCGATCGAACATGAACATATAATACTTGCAAGATTTTTTTTTAATATATTAGTTGCATCAAATCGGTGAAATAATCCAGCTTCTACAAGATTAATATTATCTGGATATTGAGCAGCTTTATAAAAATAACAAGCGGTTAGAATTTCAAAAAAAGTAATAGGTTGACTATCATTAATTTTCTCTACTTCTTCAAAAATATTAGCTAGCTCATCATCTTTTATTTCTTTATTATTAAATATAAATCTTTCATTAATTTTTTGTATATGAGGGCTAGTGTAAACATTAGTCTTAATATTTGCTTGTTTTAAAATTGAATAACATGATTGAATTGTTGAGTTTTTTCCATTTGTACCTACAACACTTATAACCTTGATTCTGTCTTGTGGATTTCCAAGCTTCTCGCAAAGATTTAAAATTCGATCCAGGCTTAGATCAATTTCTTTAGGATGCAACTTTAGAAAGCGACTGAGTATTTTCTTTAGTTTCATTTTCTTCAGTGCTTATATCAGAATTTTTCTTTAACAATATTGATAATAAAGTTCCTATTTTTTCAGAGAGATCTTTTCTTTCTACGATTAGATCAACAAATCCTGTTTTTTCAACATACTCACTTTTTTGAAAACCTTCAGGCAACTCCTCTTTAACTGTTCCTTGAATTACTCTAGCACCAGCAAAAGCAATTAAAGCTCCTGGCTCAGCTAAATGGATATCGCCTAGCATTGCATATGATGCAGTGATTCCTCCAGCAGTTGGATCTGTTATGCAAACTAAATATGGTAAGTTATTTTTCTTGAGCTCATTTATAGCAACAGTACTTCTTGTCATTTGAGATAAAGAAATTAAACTTTCCATCATCCGCATTCCACCTCCAGCACTTATACATAAAAATGGAGTTTTGTTTTCAATAGCGTGTTGAATACCATATAAAAACGCCTCTCCTTCTGCAGCGGCCATTGAAGCCCCTAAAAAATTAAAATCTGATGCTACTGCTGTAGTTTTAATATTATTGATAAATCCACTAGCTACTATCATTCCACAGTTCATACCAGTTTTTTTTCTAGCAGCCTTTAATCTGTCCTTGTATGATTTTGAGTCTGTCCAATTCAACGGATCATCATTTGGTATTGGTGTCTTAAATATCTCATAATTATTTTTGCCAAACAATATATCAAATCTCTGTTTAGGAGATATTCTATGGTGTTTATTACAATCTGGGCATACCCATAAATTTTGTTCTAACTCTTTTTTAAGAATTGGACCTTTGCAGCAAGAAGTCCAATCACTATTAGCTATGTCATCTTTCGAAGCTCTTTTGTGTATAGCAGTTTTAATTTTTTCACCCGCTTTAATTATTTTAGTAATCCAATTCATTTAATTTTATTTTTTAATTTCTTAACCACATTAGTAACATTTGTGACAGTATTTTGTCTTTTTTTTATTGATCTGGTAATTTCCTTACAAATAGCACTCCCGACCACTAATCCATCAGCTTTTTTTAATGATTTTATGGTTTTTTCTGTAATACCGAAACCTATTACTACATTCTTAAATTCATTATAATTTTTTATTCTTTTGTATTCTTGAATTATTTTTTTTGGAGAAACTTTCAATTTCCCACCAGTAGTAGAAAGCATACTTATGTAATAGATCATATCATGTGAGTTTTTGATAATTTTTTTTAATCTTAATTTTGAGGTAGTAGGTGAAATTAATTGAATAAAATTAATATTATTTTTTTTGCATTTTGATGCAAAAATTTTATTTTCTGGAAATGGCAAATCAACAACTATTAAACCATCAATTTTTGATCTCTTACATTTTGAGATGAATTTATTTTCATTGAATTGATAAATCATATTATAATAACCCATTAAAATAATTGGTTTATCCTTCTTTGCTTTTTTAAATTTACTAGCAATTGAAAAAACATCGTTTATCTTTATACCATTTTTGATTGCCCGATAGGCACTAGTTTGAATCTGACCACCATCTGCAATAGGAGTGTTATGTGGAAATCCTAACTCACAAATATCTGCATAATTTGAGATTGATTTTAAAATTTCTAAAGATTTTTTTTTTGTGTTGTCGCCTGCTACAGTATAAGTAATTAGGGCAGGTCTATTTTCTCTTTTAGCTTTTTCAAAAGATCTATTAATCAAAGAATTTTTCATTAATATTTTCCTAATCTTTCTTTTAAAATATCCCTGTCTTTTTTTGCATCACCACAAGAATTAACAATTATAACTGTATTTTTACTTAACTTTGGTGCAATTCTTATAGACTCAGCAAAAGCATGGCTTGGCTCTAAACTTGGATTAAGTTTTTCAAATTTAGTAACCATTTGATATGCATTCAAAGCCGCTTCATCAGTTGCATACGTATACCTTGCTCTTTTTATGTCTTTTAAAAAACAATGAATAGGGCTTACGCCTGGGTAATCTAGTCCAGCACTTATTGATTCTGTTTCATTAATTTGACCTTCACTACTTTGACAAACGTATGAAGCAGCACCATGTAAAATTCCAATTTTAGCATTTCTACTTAAAGGAGCAGCATGAAGTTTGGATTTTCTTGGACCTCCAGCCTCCACACCTATTAATTCAATATGTCTTTTGTCATAATCAATAAATTCACTCCAAAAACCATAAGCTGAACTTCCACCACCTACACAATTAATAAGTTTTAATTTTTTTGGAAACTTTTTAAATTCTTTTTTTATTTGAGTTTTGAGCTCTCTTGAAATTTGTGATGTACTCCAACCGCATATCTTCACAAAAATATTTGGACCTACAGTTGAACCTACACACATATGTGTGTTATCACAATTTGATACCCAATATCTCATGCATTCACTAACTGCATCAACCAACGTCTGACTTCCTGAATAAACAGGTATAATTTCAGCTCCATTTTTTCTTATTGCATCGCAATTAGGTTTTTGTCTTTTTATATCCTTCGCCCCCATAAAAATTTTACACTTTAAGCCAAACTTTTTGGCTGCCATACTTAGCATTTTACCTGCATATCCTGCCCCAGTGTCGCCTATAATATATTTTTTACCCATAGCTTTACAAATCAAAGCATGTACGGTTGCATTATATATCTTATGAGCTCCACCATTGGCCTCAGAAACAACTTTTGCCCAAATTTGAGCTCCTCCTAAATGATTTGATAGGTTTTCTAGTTTAATAAATGAAGTAGGAGATCCGATATAATTTTTAAAATAAAAATCTTTTTTTCTAATAAAATTCTTATTTTTTCTTAGTTTTTCAAACTCTATAGTTAAATCTTCTACCGGTTTTTTTAGAGTCTCAGGAATAAAACTTCCACCAAACTTACCACCCCAAAATCCAAATCTATCATGTTGATCAATTAATGGAATATTTTTTTTAAGCTTCATTATTTAAATTTTGTATTTTATTTAAGAAAATTTCTATTTTGGAAATATCTTTTAATCCAGCTGATTCTAATCCTCCAGATATATCAATAATATCAACTTTTTTTTTATATTTTTCAAGATTGTCATTTATTTGAATATTTCCAGCTAACATAACCTCCTTATCAAAATTGATATTTTCAATATATGAATGATTAAATGATCTGCTTTTTTCATAACCTTTGCTATCAAATAAATAGATATCAGTTATATCTTTGTATAATTTATAATTTTTAACATCCTCAGGTGTCTCAACTGTTATAGCAGTGATAATCTTTTTGCTATATTTTTTTTTGATAAACTCTATTTGATCTAGCTCACAATTATAGAGCTGATAATAGTCAAATGGTAAATCTTTAATTTCTTCAAGAATTTTTTTTTCTGGATTTACTAAAACTGCAACATACAAGGATTTTTTTTTATTGATCTTTAATAATTTTTTAAGATTTTTTTTGTTCACATATCTTTTAGATTTTGGGTAATTAGCGATAAAGCCAATAAACTGTGGTGGGTAGGTATGATCAATTATATAATTTAATGTGTTCAAGTCTGAGACCCCACAAATTTTTGATTTCATAATCATTGATTTAAGTGATCGATTAATGATGTAATATTTTTTTTGATATTACCTTTGGTTATAGGCCTTCCTATAACCAACCAGTCACTTCCATTTTTAAAAGCTTGTTTAGGTGTTAAAATTCTTTTTTGATCATTAGTCTTAGAGTTAAGTCTAATCCCGGGAGTAATTATTTCTTTTTTAAAAATTTTTTTTACAATTTTGACTTCTTTTGCACTACAAACCAAGGCATCTAGTTTTGCTTTATTAGCCAATTTAGCTTGATGATAAACTAATTTTTTTATTTCTTTATTAAATCCAATTTCTTTTAAGGCTTTATTATCTAATGATGTTAAAATTGTTACCCCAACTAATTTAATTTTTCCAGAAACTTTTTTTGATTTTTTTAACGTATCTAAGCCACTACTTATATGAATTGTTAGATAATTTATCTTTAAATCTTTTACAGCTTTTATTGTTGAAACGCATGTATTCGGTATGTCGTGAAGCTTAAGATCAGCAAAAATAATCTTATTCTTCAATTTATATAAAAAATTTCTTCCATTTTTTGAATTTAAAAATTCTAGACCAAATTTATAGCCAATTTTTAATTTAGGATTCTGTGTTTTTTTAATTATTTCATTAACCTTTGAGATATTAGATGTGTCACAAGCTATGAATATTTTATTCTTTTTCATTATTTAATTTTTTAAACATTTCTTTCGACATTTTAAAGTGAATAGTTTTTTTTGCTGGTGTATTAATTTTTTCTCCAGTTTTTGGATTTCTAGAAATTCTTGCCTTTTGAGTTTTGGATGAAAAAATTCCAAAACCTCTTAATTCTACTCTTTCCCCTCTTTTAAGGGTGTCTTTAATTTCTCTTAAAATTATATCGGTGAATTTTTCTAAATCCTTTTTTAAAAAATTTGGATAATTTTTTGATAATTGATTTAAAAGTTTAGATTTAACAATTGCCAAGATTAAATCCTTCGATTATTTTTTATCTTCGCCCTTTTTTTTTAGATCCTCTGAAAGTGATGAAAAGGGAAGGTTTTTCCCTGATCCTTCAGCACCATATTTATCTAAGGCTTCTTTTTTTTCAATTTCTTCAAGCAGCTTCATACTTAATGAAACTTTTCTTTTTGAAAAATCAAATTCTGAAATAACACAATCAACTTTTTCTCCTCCGGTAAATCTACTAGGACGAGCATCCGCAGCGTTAATTGCTATTTGTGATTTCTTAATTATAAAATCCATTCCACATCCCTCTGGCCTTACAATTAAACCTTTATTGTCTGTAGATATAATTTTTACAGTTATAGTTTGATTAATCTTTTTATCTTTAAACCAATCAAATGGATCAGGTTGAGTTTGTCTCAATCCAACTCTGATTTTTTGTTCTGAAGTTTTAATCTCTAAAATTTTGACTTTTACTTTATCTCCTTTTTTATATTTTGATAACTCTTCCTCACCATTATTTAAATATGTTAAATCATTACAATGTAAAAATGCATCTACATCTATATCACTTACTTTTACGAATAAAGAATATTCATTTTTATTTACAACTTCAGCTTCAACGACAGTATCTATTGGATATTTTTTTTCAAATGTTACAAAAGGATTGTCCATAGTCAACCTATGAGAAATTGCCACTCTTCTTTTTTCTTTATCAATTTCAGTTATAATACAATCTATTTCTTCCCCAACATTAAACATTTTTTTTGCTGAAACATTTTTTTTAGACCAGCTAAGTTCACTTGAGTGCAACAATGTGGTTAGTCCTGGCTCTAGTTCACAAAAAGCTCCAAAATCCATAATTTTCATCACCTTAGCTTTATAAACTTTATTTAATTCATAATTTTCTATGTGCTCGAATGGATCTGGCGACAATTGTTTCACAGAGCAACCAACTTGAAGTTTTTCTTTATCAACAGAAATCACCTTAAGGTCGTGTTTTTCTCCGATGTTAAATACTTCATCAGGGTGATTAACTCTTGAATAAGAAATTTCTTGTAGGTGCACTAAAACGTCAAGCTCATCATTCACATTAAAAAAACATCCAAAAGTACTGTACCCTTTAACTTCTGCATTTTTTATAATGTCTCCAACTTTAAATTTTTCAATTATTTTAGCTTTGTCCTCTTTTTTGAATGATGAGATTATTTCTCTTCTGGAAACACAAGCATTACCTCTAATTTTATCAAGTTTTATTAATTTAAACTTCTGAGGCTCATTCATTAGATGACTTATGTCTTTTAAAGGTTTATCGCTAATTTGACTACCTGGTAAGAACATAAGTGAACCAGTATCGATATGTTCAACTATACAACCACCTTTACATTTCGAAGTGATTTTTCCCATGATTGGTTCATCAGCCTCATAAGCAGCTACCAAACGATCCCAGCCAGCAATCTTGGCCGCTTTGCTTGCCGATACTAAAACTTCTCCATTTTTATCCTCAATTTTTTCTAATAATACTGAAATTTTTTCCCCAACTTTAATTTTTTCAGACAAACCCATACTCTTTAATTCATTAATATCCAAAACTGGTTCACTCTTTAAACCTTCTACGAATAAAAAAACGAATTTTTCAGTAATTTTATTTATCTTACCCTCAATAATTTTTCCTTCTTCAATTTGGGATTTAGATAATTGGCTATTAAGTAGTTTTTCGAATTCTTTTGATGCCGGGCTTGAAAGATCTTTGTAAATTTCCATTAAAAGTTAATTCCCTGTCTATAATTTTTTTTATTTTTAAAAAACAGGAACTTTTAGATAACTTTGTGGTGTTAATCAATACTGAATCTTTAGTTTTCTTGAGGGGGGCAACTTTACGATTATAGTCACTTTTATCACGTTTTTTAATGTTTTTAAGCACATCAGAGAAACTTACCTTTTTATTTATTGATTTTAATTCTTTATATCTTCTTAAGGCTCTTGTTTTTATATTTGCTGTAATGAAAAATTTAAAATCAGCATCTGGTATGATATTATAAGTTATATCTCTCCCATCAAGGCATGAGCCTCTATAGTTTTTTGGAGGACTATATGCACACTTTATTTGAAACGAATGAACAATTTTTCTAATACTTCTTTTTTTTGATATAACAGAGGCTTCTGTTCCAACTTGATCTGAAATTAATTCCTTCTTTTCAAGATCTTTCTTTTTAAGGCTACTCATTTTTTTTTTTATAAAAGCATTACTAAACTTTTTAGGGAATTTAATTTTTAAATATGCAATTAATCTATAAATTTTGCCAGTATCTAAATAATATAAGTTATAATAACTTGATATTTTTTTTCCCAAAGTTCCAGCTCCAGCAGCAGCCGGGGAGTCAATTGCAACTTTTATTTTCTTTTTTTTAATTATCATTTTTGTAAATTTTTTAAAATTTTCAAAAAATTAGGGAACGATGTATTAATTGAATTCTTGTTATGTATATGCCATTCACCTCCAAAAGATAGTGCAGCTACTACCGATGACATGAATATTCTATGATCCTGAAGATAGTCTTTAATTATTATTTTTTTTTCAATATTAATTCTAGGATTACCAAAAATTCTAATTGAACTGCTTGTTAAATCATTTTTAATTCCCATCAAGTTTAATATCTTAGAACCCCATTTTAATCTTGGACTTTCTTTTTGATTAAGTTCACCTAAATTTCTAAAAAAGGACACACCTTTTGCTTTTGCAGCTACTAAAAAGATCAAAAGAAATTCATCTATCGAACTGCTATTATATCTCACAGGGCAATTAATTGATTTTAAATTTTTTGTACTCCTAACAAATATATCTGCTACTAATTCACCTTTATAAAATTTTTTATTTTTGAAAACGATCTTTGCACCCATTTTTTTTAGGATAATTATTATTCCTATTCTTGAAGGATTGATATTAACATTCTTGATTGTCAATGAGGAATTATTTGTTAAACAAGTGAGCACTATAAAAAAGGCAGCGGAACTTATATCAGAAGGAATGTTATAATTAAAAGGTTTAATTTTTTTTGCTTTTTTAATTTTAATAAGATCATAATTTTTTTTTTCCAAAATACTGATTGGAAGTTTTAAATACTTGCATAATAACTCAGTGTGGTTTCTGGATTTTTTTGCTTTAATTATTGTTGTGCCAACAGTTCTTAAAGCTGCAAATATTACACAACTCTTACATTGCGCCGAACCTCTATTTTCATTATATCTTATTGGTTTTAAATTTTTTGTTCCCATAATGTTTAATGGCAAATTTTTATTTTTTGTAAGCTTAAATTTTGCTCCAAATTTTTTTAATGGATCAGAAACTCTTTTGAAGTCTCTTATTGAGAGACTTCGGTCACCAATAATTTTTATCTCTGTATTTGTGTTGATTAGTAATCCTAAAATTAATCTACTTAAAGTCCCTGAGTTCTCAGCATTTATGACTGTACCTTTTTTATAATTATAACCATTTAAACCTTTGCCATTAATTTCACAAAAATTTTTTTTAGTTTTAACTTTAATTCCAAGTTTTTTAATTGCATTTATTGATGCTTTTACATCTTCGGAATTAAGTAGATTAAAGGACCTAGATTTTCCTTCAGCCAAAGATGCTAAAAGAACCCATCTTATACTAAGGCTTTTATCACCACTTACCTCTATAATTTTTTTATTAAAGTTATTGATTTTTTTTTTGATTACAAAAATATTTGACATTTAAGTTAATTAAATTTGAATGAGTCACCAAAATATGCATTTTTAGCTTTGATGTCATTTACTAATTCTGCAGGAGTTCCTTTAGCAATTATTTTGCAATTAGAAAGAATTACGGCATTATCAACACAAGATAAAAGATCTCGAGCCTGATGATCACAAATACAAATACTTATTTTTTCTTGTGATTGAAGATTAACAATAAGTTCTTTTAGCATTTTAATTGTCAAAACATCAAGTGCAGCAAAAGGCTCGTCAAGAAGTAAAACCTTTGGATCATTTATTAAAGCTAAAGCGATGACTAATTTTTTTTTTTGTCCTCCTGAAAGAAATTTTGCAGGAATATTGACAATTGAGTCGAATTCAAATTTTGATATTATCTTATCAATAGTATTTGACCTCATTTTATTATCTTTAATTTGAATCTCTGCAATTGCTGTAAGGTTTTCAATTAAATTAAGGTCATGGAAATAACCTCCATATTGAGGAACATATCCTATCTTAAATTCAGTGGCTCTTTCAGCAATTGGGTAGTCTAAAACATCTTTATTATTTATTATTATTGAGCCAAAATTTGGTTTTAAAAGTCCAGTAATTAAATTAAATATTGTTGATTTTCCAACTCCATTGGGTCCTAATAAACCTAAAATCTCACCCTGGTTCAAATTAAAACTAATGGTGTCTAATATTGGTCTATTCTTGAAAGAAAAACTTACTTTATCTAATTTTATAATTGGTTTTAAATTTTTAAAGGACTTAATTCTAAACTTTTTAATTATTGCCATTTATATTTCTTTTTTTTATTTTAACTTTACTTTCATTAAAATTAAATATCTTTGAATTTTTTGTTAATAGATCTATTTCTATCTTATCCGCTAACATAATGATATCCAAATTTTTATAAGTTAAATCATTGTAAGCTTCAAGCAAATTGTCTTGAAAAAAAATATTAAGATTATTGCAAAAAACATTATGTTCTAAAAACTTAAGTTTTACATCCTTTTGAAACTTAGTATCGTAATTAAGGCTGTTATACTCTGCAGTTGAAGATTTAATGTATATTACACTTCCATCCAAGAGGACAATCTTTGCGTTTGCATTATTCATAAAAACTATATCTGGCTCTTGTTCATTAAAAAAACCAGACTCTGCCGTGACAATGTATTTTCTACCCTCTCTATCTACTGAATCATATGTAATGTTTTCAAGACTGTTTGATTGGTTTATTTCCTTTTCCTCAATTTGGGATCTATCCGATACAAGAGTTTTTTTAAAATATCTTTGGTAAATGCTAAAAAAAATAATTAAGATTAATACTGAAAGTAAAATTTGAATAAAAATTTTTTTTTTCATTTACTCAATATTTGCGTCAAGTATATGATGTATATGAATTAGTCCTATTGTTTTATCTAATTTGTTACTTTTCTGAACACAAAGAGAAGTTATTTTTTTTTCATTCATTATTCTAAGAGCTTTTACTGCTAAAGTGTCTGAACTAATTGTAATGGGATTTTTTGTCATTACTTTTTTTATCATAGTTTTTTCAAAATCTATGTTTTTTTGCCTTAATTTTCTAACATTTCCATCAGTAATAATACCTGTGGTATTTTTTTTTTTATTCTGAGCGATAACTACCCCAAGCCTTTTTTTTGAAATAGTTTTCAAAGCTTCTTTCATATTTTTATTTTCATTGATAAATGGAATTTTTTTTCCTGACACCATTATATCCCCAACTGTTTTGAGTAGTTTTCCCAAATTCCCACCTGGATGAAGTCTTGAAAAGTCGTATTTACTAAATTGTTTTTTTTTTAACGCAGCTACTGCCAAAGCATCTCCAATTGCTAATTGAATGCTTGTGCTTGAAGTTGGTACCACTCCAAGTCCAGATTCTTTTACTTCTGGTAATAGAATTTTGATATCTGAAGCTTTGTAAAGAAATGAGCTTTTTTTAGAAACAATACCTATTAATTTAATTTTATTTCTATTAGCAAATTTAATTATTGGTATAATTTCTTCTGATTTTCCAGAGTTGCTAATTAGTATTAGAACATCTTTTTTAGTTATGCTACCCAAATCTCCATGCAAACAATCGTTTGCTGATAAAGAAAAAGCTGGACTACCAACTGATGAAAAAGTGGAAGCAATTTTTGCAGCGATTAATCCACTTTTTCCAACACCACACAGGATAATTTTTGATTGGCAATCAACAATTAAATTTACCGCTCTATCAAAATTTTTATTAATTGATTTCTTTAAAATTTTTAAAGCATTTATTTCTAAATCAATTACCTCTGTTGCAATATTTTTTAAAGAATTTTTATTCGTTTTTAATGAGACCATATATCTTCTTTAAATTGAGCAAGATCTAAATCAACTCTAGTTTTAAGAAATTTTAAACATTCGTTATAGAGATTTATTCTTTTTTCTCTTACAAGTATTTCCTCTAGCTTCTGATGAATTTCATGAAGGTAAACAACATCATTTGCACAATATTTCAATTGAGCGCTATTTAATTCACCTCCAAAGTCTGAACTTTGAAATTGTTTACTTATATCTATGTTTTTAAATTCTTTTATTAAAGTTTTTAGAGAATGATTATCAGAGTAAGATCTTGCGAGTTTTGAGGCAATCTTTGTATCTTGAATATTATTAGTGTTTGTTTTTAAGTAATATTTAATATGGGCTAAATCCGCTCTACCATAATGAAAAATTTTTTTTATTTTATCATTTTCAAGTATACTAGTAAGATTTGGGGCTTTATAGTTTGATCTATCAAGCTGTATAATGTGTGCGTCAGAGTTTCCAGTGGAAATTTGAACCAAGCAAAGAGGGTCTCTTTTTACATTAAGCCCCATAAATTCACCATCAACAGCTATAACATTGCCTAATTGCAAATCATCTGGTAAATCAACTTTGTGAAGCTTAATATCAATATTCATTTTTAATTATATATATATGAAAGCAAAAAATTGTCTAATTTTTGGTGGGACAGGTCAAATTGGTCGGAATTTGATAAGAAAGTTAGCCAAAAACAATTATAAAGTAACGGTAATAACTCGTAATGCTCATACAAAAGGTAATTTTATAAAAACCCAAGCAAATGCAGGATATATTGAAATAATAGAAGCAAATCCTTTTGATGAAGAAGAGTTAAAACCTTATTTTGAAAAAACTGACATTTGTATTAATTTAATAGGAATATTATTTGAAAAAGGAAAAAACAATTCATTTGCTAATATTCATTCTTATTTCCCAATGATGCTCGCCAAGCTGGCGAATCAAAATAAAATTCAACAATTAATTCATGTCTCTGCTCTAGGAGTAGAGAAGGCTGTAGACTCTAAGTATGCAATCAGCAAACTCAATGGAGAAAAGAATGTTTTAAAATTTTTTAATAAATCTTTAATTCTTAGACCATCAATTGTTTATTCCATAGATGATAATTTTTCTACAACATTCATGACTCTTTTAAACAGACTTCCTATTTTTCCAATATATTATAATGGGAAAACCAAATTTACCCCAATTCATTGTTCTGACATGACTGATATTATTTTAAATGCTATCAATAAAAACATTAATTCAAAAATAATAGAATGTGTAGGACCTGAAATACTCTCTTTTAAAGAAATTTTAATTATTCTTTTAAATTCAATTGATAAAAAAAGGTTTTTTTTACCCTTCCCATTATTTGCTGCAAAGATATCAGCTAAAATATTTGAGATAATGCCCAATCCATTATTAACTTATGATCAATTGAAACTTTTAAAGTATGACAATGTTATTTCAAAAAATTACGCGACAAACTCAAGTATCGGAGTACCTGCAAAGAAAATTTTTAAAAATGAAATTGAAAAGTATAGCTATATGTGGAGAGATGGGGGTCAGTTTTCAAAAAAAGGTCTTAACTGATAATAAAAATATTTATGCAGACTTTATTTTTTTTTCTATAAATTCCGGAATTTCCTCTTTTCCAACTGAGTCTTCTTTTTTACCTTTAGGTTGATAAGCATATAATAAATGTAATTTACAATATGAAAAATCTTTAAGTGATGATCTGCCACAAAAATAAAATGATTTTTCGTCAGGGTGTCCTATTGGCCACTTACATGAATTTTCATCAAGTTCTTCGAGTTGTTTGGGGTTTTCTGGTTCAAAATCTTTTTCAATAATCAATGATTTAAATCGATTTCTTCTTCCTCTCTTTTGTTTTTCATTTTGATTTAAATCAAAATTTTCATCAATTTTTTTAAATGTATGGGATCTATTTTTAATTTTAGCAGATAAATTTAATCTATGAGCCTTTCCAATAACTGCGTTTCTACTAATCCCCCCAATAATTTCAGCTATTTGACTTGCTGTTTTTCCTTTTCCCCACAATTCTCTTAGTTTATTTACTTTTTCCTCTGTCCAGCTCATTGATATCTATATAATGTGTTAATCATTTTAAATAACACAATATACTGATATAAATTTTAAATAAACAAGTAATTATTGTTACTTATCAACAAAATTATTTAGAATAATTGAGTTTGTATTCAATCCTTGCTTGTATTTAATTATTAAATTTATACAAAGTTTTTAAATATTAAAATTTATGAGCAATCTTGCAAAAAATTATAACAGAAAAAATATTTCCTTTAAAAAAGGAAAGGGTAGTTATCTTTATTCTCACAATGGTAAAAAATATTTGGACTTTGTTCAGGGCATAGCTGTAAATTCCCTAGGTCATGCTCATTCAAAACTTGTTAAAACTATAAATCAACAATCAAAAAAACTTTGGCATGTTTCAAACGCATTTACAATTCCTGAGGGAGAAAAGTTAGCAAAAAAAATAGCCAAAAAAACTTTTGCAGATTATGTTATATTCCAGAATAGTGGCACCGAAGCCACTGAAGCTGCAATTAAAGTTGCTAGAAGATATTTTTATTCAATAGGAAAACCTCAAAAAAATAGAATTATTTGTATTAAGAATTCTTTTCATGGAAGAACACTTGCTGCTATTCATGCAAGTGGCTCAAAAAAAATGACCGAAGGTTTTGGACCCAAAATACAAGGTTTTGATCATTTTCAATTTGGAGACCATAAAAAATTAAAAAAACTTATTACAAATAAAACTGCTGCTATAATGGTGGAAACCATAATGGGTGAGGGAGGAATTAAAGTAATACCAGATTGGTGTTTAAAAGGGCTTAGAAAATTATGTAATGAGAAGAAAATTTTACTAATTCTTGACGAGGTTCAATGTGGAATAGGAAGAACTGGAGATTTTTTTGCATTTGATAAGTCCAAGGTAAAGCCCGATATAGTACCAATAGCCAAAGGAATTGGAGGCGGCTTTCCTATAGGTGCAGTTTTAATGAATAAAAAAACTGCTTCTGGGATGATTCCTGGAACTCATGGATCTACTTTTGGGGGAAATCCGCTAGCTATGAGCATAGGAAATACTGTTATTGATATAGTTTCAAAAAAAAGCTTTTTAAATGAAGTTAAGTTAAACTCTAATTACTTTCATAAAGAACTTAACAAATTAAAAGAAAAGTTTCCTAAAATAATTAAAGAAGTTAGAGGCAGAGGTCTTTTAATTGGATTGCAGTTATACAAAGATCAAACAATTTTTATTAAAAATTTAATGGATAATAAATTATTAACTATAAAGGCTGGAGAAAATACTATTAGAATTTTGCCCCCATTAAATGTAAAAAAAAATGAAATTAAACAAGCAATTAAAATAATTAATAAGGTTTGTTTAAGTTACCAATAATCATGAAACATTTCATTAGTCTTAAAGATATACCAAAAAAAGATTTAAGAAAAATTTTATTTGATGCTAAAAAAAGAAAAAGTGCTAGAAAAAAATTAAATACATTAGACTTAGATAAAGACTTACCACTAAGTGGAAAATTACTAATCCAAATGTTTGAAAAGTCCAGTTTAAGAACAAGACTAAGTTTTTATTTAGCAATCAAGCAACTTGGAGGAGGTGCTATAACTTTAAGATCAAATGAACTTCATTTTGGCGAGGGAGGAGAAAGTCTAGAGGATACGGCAAAAATTCTGTCATCTTATGGAGATGGTTTTATGCTAAGAACTGATAGTGATAAAAAAATTGAACAGTTCAAAAGGTATCTTTCAATACCAATCATCAATGGTTTAAGTCCATCCTCACATCCAACTCAAGTTTTATCGGATATTTTTACCATTGAGGAAATTAAAAAAAAAACAATCTCTAAACTTAACATATCTTGGATAGGAGACTCTAACAATGTTCTCAATAGTCTTATTGCAGCATCTATAAAATTTGATTTTAGATTAAAAATTGGTTGTCCAAAAAAATATCAACCTAAAAAATTTGTTCTTGATATGCTCAAAAAGAATCACAATAGAGTTGAAATTTTTAATAATGCTCAAAAAGCAGTAGCTAATGCCGATGTTATATTTTCTGATAAAGTAATTTCTTTAAATGATAGAGTAAATAAAAAGAAAAAATTATCTGCATTTAGAAATTTTAGAATAACTTCAAAGTTGATGAGTTGTGCAAAAAAAGATTGTATATTTTTACATTGTCTTCCCAGAGGATCAGAAGTAGATGAAAAAGTTTTTTTTAGTAATAAATCTAAAGTGTGGCTACAAGCAATTAACAGGATCCACGTTCAAAAAAGTATACTGCTATATAGTTTTGGAAAACTAAGGTAAAGGTAAAGGGTTATCAGAGTTTTGATTTAAGTACTTTATTACTGAAGCTCGATCTTTTTCTTTTCTTAAACCTGCGAATGCCATTTTTGTTCCTTTAATCCATTTTGCTGGTTTAATTAAATAACCATTAAGTTCTTCAAAAGTCCACTCTTTATCATGCGATGCTAATGCTTTAGAATATTTGTAATCTGTTACAGCGCCAACTTTTCTTCCAACTACATTATATAAAGCTGGGCCAATATTATTTTTCCCTCCCTTAATTATAGAGTGGCAAGCAGCACATTTTTTAAAAACTTTTTCACCCAATTTAACATCGCCCATAGCCAGAAGAGCAGAAATATCAACTTTTGTCTCAACCATCTCTTTTGCAGCGGTAGAACTATTACTTACTTCAGCTACCTCTACTGCATACCCAGGTATTTTTGGTTTTTCTACGTGAAAGACAAGATCTGAGACTTTTCCTATTGCAATAACAAGAAGAGCAACCATTAAAACAGCAGCAATTATTTTATTAATTTCAAAAGAATCCATTTTATAAAAATTTGTTTTGAACGTATAACATTATAAATATAAAATTGCTTATATTTAAATGTACAATTTTGCCTCTGTTTGTAATCTAATTTTTAATAAAAAATAGAATGAAAACGTTAATTATAATTCCCTCTAGACTTTCAGCCACTAGGTTGCCAGGCAAACCTCTGCTCAAGATTAATGGTAAATCAATTATTTCACATGTTGTCAAAAAAGCTGAAGAGGCAAATATTGGTGAAGTATATGTTGCTACAGAGGATGATGAGATAATTAAAGAAGTCGAAAAAAATGGTGGTCAAGCTATTTTAACTAGTCGAGATAACAAAACTGGTACAGATAGAATTTATGAGGCTTTAAAAAAGTTAAACAATACTAATGCTGAATTAATAATGAACCTTCAAGGTGATGAACCCTTGATGAATATTGAAGATTTAAGAAACCTCCAAAAACTAATGATTAAATTTAAATTTGAATTAGGAACCTTGGGCTCAAACATTCTTAAAAGCGAGCAATACAAAAATCAAAACATTGTAAAGGTGATTACAAAAAAAAAACTTAATCAGCATCAATTTTCTGAGGCTATAAAATTTTCAAGAAAGTTGACTATTATCCCGCAAAATACATATCACCATTTAGGTGTATATTGTTATCAACGTGAGATACTTCAAAAATTTGTTTCGTTAAGCCAATCAGAAAGTGAAACTAAAAATAATCTTGAACAATTAAGA